>JBKCGY010000134.1:0-16302 GCA_046303015.1 Bacteroidota bacterium
TTTTTAGTAAGAATAATAAAACACTCATATATTAAAATGAAATTGTGTATTAAATATTCCCTATGTGGATTATTTGACAAGGAAACATAAAAAATGTTGTGAACAATTCGAATTTACAGTATAAAAACGTAAATCCATACAAAGGGAAAGAGGATAGTTGATTATGCAACTACCCTCTTTTTATAAGATTTTGAAACGTACCCAAAATGTATCGTATTACATCTTCCCCTCATCAGTAAAACTGTAAAATCCGGCATCACAAATAATTAAATGATCCAGGAGGCTTACATCTAATAATCCGCCGGCATTCTTCAGCTTCTGTGTTAAAGTTTCATCTGCTTTAGAAGGCTGCAGTATAACCGCATTTTAACCCAAGAAGAAATTACCTACCTCGCCAATAACGAAAAAAGGATTCTGACGATATAGAAAAACCACCCCAAAAGGGTGGTTTTTTGTTATTTACTGCACACTTTACTGCAAGGTTTTATGATTTGTCTCCGAAAACGAGTTTAACTTATTGAAATTCAATATCAAAAATTGACCGACTTTTAATGGTTTAGGAAACTTCTATTCTATCTGTATTAATAGAATGACCCATAGGAGTAGTAGATCAACTCACAATTTCTTTTTCATTTTCCTTCCCCGTATTTCATCCGGTTTCATATCTTTTAGGCAAATTTTTTGCAAAGAAAAAGGGTTTAGTTTCCTAAACCCTTGTTTTTCAGTGACCTCGTCAGGATTCAAACCTGAAACCTTCTGATCCGTAGTCAGATGCTCTATTCAGTTGAGCTACGAGGCCGGAGGGCTGCAAATATACATTATGGATGCATTTAATCTTATATGCCTTCATAAATTCTAAAAAAAAAGACTAAAACATACCAATTTGTTCAGTTGATCGTTAAAGTAAAATAAGTTGTGTGTATTTGATTTTCAGCAATATAATAAGCCAATTAATGATAATTATTTAGCTACTAAAAACTATGCTTGAAAAAAATCTAAATTTTATCTTAACATTTGTTTGTTTTTACGTTAAATTGCGTGGCGCTGAAAATTATTATTAAACATCTTTCTGCATAAACTTTTAAGATGCTATGAAATTTAATTTCTATTTATTGTTATTCTTGTTATGGTTTATTAACATAGATAAAGCGATTTCTCAAGTGGTCTTGAATGAGGTAATGGTAAGGCCAGCAGGAGGTGTCGGTACTCCACCAAATGGGTTGATATATATAGGAAGTTTAGAATATATTGAACTTTATAATAATGGATGTACACCCTTAGATGTATCAGGTTATTTCATTGCTATGCGTCAGGAATTTTCTGGCCAGGGATCAGGTGGAACATTTCGTATTCCTAATGTACCCCAGGCTGTTATCCCCCCTAAACAGCATATTGTTCTTGGTTCAGGTTCTCCAGGCGCCACTATACCAGCAACCGATATTGACATTGTTATGAATCTTGCCAATTCTTGCTTATATACGGGTGGAAATTTTGTATTGTCAAACATTGATGGATGGTGTGGGTTGTATAATGCTTCAGGTGTACCAATTGATGCAATTTACTGGAGTGGGGCAGCCGGTAATATCAATACTCAATCAGCTGATTATGGGGGGACGCTTTGCTTACCATCAACCACACCCGCTTCAGTAACTTCATTACCTAATGCACAACAAATCAATAGCGGCTTTCCAGGCGTTATGCAATATGTTGGGGGTAATTTTACAACGGGAGGATCTCCCCTTAGTCGTCAACCTGATGGAGGTGCCTGGGGCAGAACTTTAGCATCATCTATTTCAGCTGTAGGAAATTGTAATGGAGGCACTTGTTATACACCCCCTGCTGCAACGACCGGATTTTCATATACATCGCCTTCCTGTAATTCTGGCTCTGCCAACCCAACTACAGTTTCAGGATTCACAGCAGGTGGAACCTATACTGCACCCACCGGAGTAGTAATAAATGCAACTACAGGAGCCATTGACCTAGCAGCTTCAACCCCTGGTGGGCCATACACAATAACTTACACAGTAACCGGTGGTGTTTGTTCGGCTGCCGGATCGGGTACTACGAATATAGTCATACAAAATTGCTGCCCTACCATAACAAACCCCAATACGGTTGCTGCAATATGTCCCGGGGCTGATCTTCCCCCTGTTTCAGTCAGTACGACTACAACCGGTCCCAATTCGATTCGTTTTGTCTATTTTAACGCACCTCAAACAGTCGCAAATAATATCTATGCCGGGATCAATACATTAGGTACTGCAACACCTCTTTCCGGCACCGCTACTTATGATGGCAGTAATGTAGGACTAGCCGGCTCATTACCCAATACTCCGGGAACTTATTACATATATGCGATACTAAATCCTACACCAACTGATGCTACTTGCAGACCTTTTCAGGAAATTGTGGTTACCATCTCTGCACTTCCCACAACACCTACCGCTTCTGTAACGGTACAACCTACCTGTGCTGCACCAACCGGTACAATCGTAATAACAGCTCCAGTAGGATCCAATTTTGAATATAGTATTAATGGCACAACCTATCAGGCCGGCACAACATTTAGTAATTTATCTCCGGGTAGTTATAATATCACTGTTCGAAATACTACTACGGGTTGCGTATCTCTGGCCACTCCACTTACGGTCAATGCTATTCCGGGCGCACCCGCTGCCCCAACGGCTTCGGTAACCCTTCAACCTACCTGTACCACACCAACCGGTACAATCGTAATAACAGCACCTCTAGGATCCAATTTTGAATATAGTATCAATGGAACGACCTATCAAGCTGGTACAACTTTCAGTGCTTTAGCACCAAACAATTACAATGTAACGGTTCGTAATACGACCACCGGATGTGTATCCTCTCCAACTGTTCTTACGGTCAATCCCGTTCCTGCTCCTCCGGCCACACCAACGGCCTCTGTAACCGTACAACCTACCTGTACGACTCCAACAGGAACGATTGTGATTACAGCCCCCACAGGTGCAAATCTGGAATACAGTATTAACGGAAGTACCTATCAGGCAGGAACAACATTTAGTGCTTTAGCCCCAAACAATTACAATGTAACGGTTCGTAATACGACCACAGGATGTGTATCCTCTCCAACAGTACTTACGGTCAATCCCGTTCCTAGTCCTCCGGCCACACCAACGGCCTCTGTAACTTTACAGCCTACCTGTACGACTCCAACAGGAACGATTGTGATTACAGCCCCCACAGGTGCAAATCTGGAATACAGTATTAACGGAAGTACCTATCAGGCAGGCACAACTTTCAATGCGGTCGTACCGAATACTTACAATGTTACGGTTCGAAATACAACGACCGGTTGCGTATCTTCAGCAACATCTCTTACTGTTAATGCAGCACCAGGTACTCCTGCAACCCCTGTTGCCTCTGTAACGGTACAACCGACTTGTACGACTCCAACAGGAACAATCGTCATTACAGCACCCATAGGTGCGAATCTGGAATACAGCATTAATGGTTCAACCTATCAGGCATCCACACTATTCAGTGGTCTGACACCAAATACATCCTATACGGTAACAGTAAGAAATACAACATCCGGTTGTACAGCTGTTTCTACTGCTTTGTTAGTGAATCCGGTTCCTGCACTTCCCGCTGCACCGACCGCATCTGTAACGGTACAACCGACTTGTACGACACCAACTGGCACTATAGTTATTACAGCCCCCACGGGTGCGAATCTGGAATACAGTATTAACGGAACCTCTTATCAGGCAAGCACAACTTTTAGTGCTTTAACACCCAATACATACAATGTTACAGTACGGAATTCTTCGAATGGATGTGTGTCAACGGCAACCTCGTTGACTGTTGACCCTGTCCCAGCTCCTCCTGTTGCGCCCACGATATCGGTAACACAACCCAACTGTACCACTCCAACAGGAAGTATTGTGATTGCCAATCCAACAGGTTCAAATCTTGAGTACAGTATAAATGGAACGACCTATCAGGCGAGTGATACATTCAGCGGATTGGTTCCAAATTCATATAATGTTACCGTTCGCAATACCACTACCGGATGTATCTCTTCTGCCATTGCACAAACGATTAATGTTGCACCCGGCACCCCTAACACACCGGTGGCAAATGTTACGGTGCAACCAACCTGTACTGTCCCTACCGGAACCATTCTGATAAGTTCGCCCACAGGCGCAAATCTTGAGTATAGTATCAACGGCAGTACTTATCAGGTGGCTACATCATTTGTCAATGTTGCACCGGGTACTTATAATGTTACCGTTCGTAATACTACGGCCGGTTGTGTATCCGCCCCAACATCTGTTACGGTTAATAACATTCCTTTGCCTCCTGCAGTACCGAGTGCAAATGTTACCGTACAACCTACCTGTACTGTACCAACGGGTACTCTTGTTATTACTACACCAATCGGTGCAAATTTTGAATATAGTGTAAATGGAACAACCTATCAGACTTCTACAACATTCAGTGGTTTGTTGCCAGGTAATTATGCGTTAACAGTTCGGAATACATCCGATGGTTGTATTTCTTCTCCCGCAGGTATTACGGTGTTTCCGATACCCAATCCTCCTGCCACGCCTACTGCCTCCGTAACCGTACAACCTACCTGTATCAATCCTTCCGGTACGATTGTGATCACGGCACCGGTAGGGTCGAATTTGCAGTATAATATCAATGGTGGAACGTATCAATCAGGCACAAGTTTTACCGGACTCAATCCTGGAATTTATGCCATCACGGTAAGAAATGCTGTATCGGGTTGTATATCTTTCCCGCTGCCATTAGTGGTGAACGCTTTACCGACTGCGCCACCCACACCTACATTGTCATTGATTCAGCCAAGCTGTACGAGTTTGACCGGCACTATTAATATTACGAATCCCAGTGGACCCAATTATCAGTATAGTATTAATACTTTCAACTATCAAACGGGTAATTCATTTTCCGGATTGATTGCTAATAGTTACAATGTAACGGTAAGGGATGTGACAACCGGATGTGTATCGGTTCCTGCTGTAGCAGTGATAACCCCAGCTCCTCCTATATCGCCCCTGCCAACCTTACCCACAACAACAGAATATTGTAAGGGAGATAGAAATGCGGCACCTCTTACCGCAGGTGGCATCAATTTACTTTGGTATAATAACCAGGGTGGAGGTACAGGATCTTCCACGGCACCTACCCCTAATACAAATATTACCGGTTTGCAGACTTTTTACGTTACACAAACTCTGCCCGGAGCCTGTGAGAGCGACCGAATTGCACTTGTTGTGAGGATCAAGAATCTTCCGGTAGTTAATGCCGGTCCTGATAAGAATATCAATATCGGAGAATCTGTGCAGATTCAAGGAACGGCACTAGGGCTGGGCGTAAATATTTTATGGAGCCCATCTGCTACATTGATCAATGCCAATACCGCTACACCGGTTGCCAAACCATCATTGACAACAACCTATACCATTACGGTTTTGTCTAATGAAAACTGTAGTGCTTCCGACTCCATGACTGTTATTGTATTTGAGCCCATCAATATACCTAATGCTTTCAGTCCGAACGGAGATGGATTCAATGATGTATGGATCATTGATAAACTGGAGCAGTATCCCAATGCCGTGGTGGAGATTTATAATAGATACGGCAAGAAGATCTTTGAAAGAAAAGGATATAACAGGTCCAATGCGTGGGATGGAACTAATAATGGATCTCCATTGCCGGTGGCACCTTATTATTATATACTTAGACTTGGAAATGGAACGAAACCAATGGCTGGCGTGATCTCTATTATCCGATAAATATTTGTGTGATTTTTAAGAAATTAATAACTTAACGGCTAGATGATTAAAAAAAATATCATGTTATTGAGAACAAGATTGATTTTAGGAATAAGTGCGCTCACTTTTTTACTGGTACATTCAGATCTTTTTGCTCAGCAAAAACCCCATTATACCCAATATGTAATGAATCAGTATATCATCAATCCTGCTTTCAGCGGTATTGAGAATTATACGGATATCAAATTAAGTCATCGACAACAATGGCAGGGGCTTGAAGGAGCACCGGTTACTACCTATTTTACTTTGCACACACCACTAGGTAAATCAGACTATAAAACCAATGCCACTTCATTCTCAGTTGACGGATTTAATCCGAGAGGTAAAAGTTATTATGAGGAATATGAAGCAGCGGCTCCCCATCATGGTGTGGGTGTTCAGGTGATCAATGATCAAGCAGGGCCTTTTAATAATTTTGCAGCATATGGTACTTATGCCTATCATTTGGGCATCAGTTCAAGAACCAATTTCTCTGCAGGATTTGGTGTAGGTATTAGTCGTATGAATCTGAATACTTCCAAACTTGATTTTGGGAATGGTGTGAATATTGATCCGGCCATCAGAGGTTCCGGTGAGATCGGTAAAACACAATTGGATCTGAATGCCGGTTTATTGTTGTATTCGGCCGATTATTTTTTCGGGGCCTCCATGCAGCAAATTATTCCGCAGCCACTTGAGTTTGCTAATAATACATTAAGTAAAACCAAAGGGAAAAGAGTTCCCCATCTTTTCGGGATCTTCGGTTATCGTTTTTTGATCTCGGAAGATATCAATATGGTGCCTTCCGTAATGGTGAAATATGTATCCTCTGTTCCTGTCCAGGCAGATGTGAATCTTAAATTTCAATACCGCGAACTTTTATGGGCAGGCGCGAGCTATCGTTCCCAATATGGTTTTGCTGCTATGGCAGGTCTCAGGGCTTTACGTAGTTTGATGATCTCATATTCTTATGATTACACAACTACGCGCTTAAATACGGTAAGTAATGGATCACATGAAATTATTCTGGGATTCATGATCGGTAATAAGTACAATCAGGAAACATGTCCCAGGAATGTCTGGTAGTATGTCCTGATGTATGAAATGAATTTCAAAATACCGTTTTTTACTATAAGTAGACTGTGATTTTAAACTGTTGCTGACTATGCAAAAAATTTTCATCACCATCACCTTTCTACTTTCTCTGCCATTTTACAAAAGTTTTGGACAATTCATTCCGGATGGCAAATCTTATAGTGTATGCTCCGGTACTTTTACAGATAATGGCGGTCAAAACGGAGATTATACTAACGGTCAAACTCAAACGATTACTTTTTGTCCTTCTGTTCCGGGGGATAAAGTTAAGGTTACCTTTACTTCCTTTAATACAGAAGCAACAGTATCTGGTTGTTTTGATTTCCTGGACGTATGGTATGGCAATACCGCAGGTGCAACAAATACCAATGACGTACGTTATTGTGGAACACCACCTGCCCCTTTTTCTCTGATATCAACTAGTGCCGATGGATGTCTTACTTTCCGATTTACTTCAAATTCATCTATAACCGCATCCGGTTGGGTTGCCACTATTTCCTGCATTACACCTTGTACGAATCCTATTGCTGCCATCAGTGATAATACTACTTCGAATCTATGCTTAGCCGGTTCAACCTTATCTGTCAATGCATCTCCCTCCACTGCTCCGGTAGGAAATATTACCCGATACGAATGGGAATGGGGCGATGGTAGTACAGATATTACTACAAATCCGCTGGCAACCCATACGTACACCACTCCGGGGGTTTATCTTTTGAGATTGGCGGTTCGAAATAATAATACAGGATCAGACCCATTGGGTTGTAAAAGCACGAATGCAGCTACCAAAATTGTTAATGTACTTCCGCCTCCTGATTTTGCAGGCACTACCCCCTCCCCGGTAAGTATCAGCTGTGGTCAGAATGTTACTTTAAATGGATCTGTAAAATCGCAGACCAGAGTCCAAAGTTTACCATCCATTCAATCCGGTATTGTGAATCTTCCGGATGGCACTGGCGTTAGTTATACGTCTTCTCTTGATTTTACCGGCTTCTTTCCTGCGGGTGCAAAGATGACAGCAGGATGTTATCCGGTATTAACATTTGATCTGGAGCATTCATTTAGTTCAGACCTTACCATTGAATTAATTGCTCCTACCGGTCAAAAGATCAGAGTATTTAATCGTGTTTTAAATAATGGCGGTGTAAATGGGATTTCTGCTTTCGGAACCTGTTCGAATAGTGCTAATAATGGTGTGCCCGGTTGTACAGCCACTTATACTGTCGCCAATACAGGCGGACTGGCTTGGAATGCTACCGGAGTCATGACTCAAACAACTACACCCTGTGCAGGATATAGCGGACCTTGTTATACTGCTTTTTCTTCCACCCGGCCTATTGTGTATTTTAAACCTCAGACCTATAGTCCTACAGATCCATTTTCAAATCTTAATGGCGCAGATTTAAATGGAGTTTGGACTTTGAAAATTACAGACAATGTACAACTAGATGATGGGGTATTAAATAACTGGTCTTTAACCTTTCCAACCGCATGTTATGGGGCACTCGCCACTATAACTCCAAAGATCAACACGGCTACTTGGAAGACAACAACAGCCGGTGCACCTACTGTTCCTTCGCATACTTCTTTAAATACACCCATTGCAAATCCACCCGGATCTGCAGCTTGTCCTCCATCGGTAAATTGTGCGGGCAATCAACTTACAAATACGGTTACGATAGGACCTTTTAATAGTGTGGGGGCTTTTGTGTACACCCTTGAAGCACAGGATGAATTTAATTGTACCTATACACAAAATATCACTGTTAATGTAGCAGGAAGTTGTTGCCCTGATATTTCAACTCCTTCTGCTGCTCAAACGCTTTGTGTAAGTGGTGATCCTGGTGCATTTTCTGTAAATACCAACGAAACGGGAGCCAATACCATCACCTTTAAATACTACACATCAAAACAAACGGGAACCGCCATGTATACGGGTGGAACCATTTTAGGTAATGTTACTCCATCTTCGGGAGTAGCAACCTATAATGCAGGAGTACTTGGAACTGCCGGATCGCTTCCTAATACATCGGGCACATATTATGTTTATGCAATTTTGAATCCAACGCCTGCTAATGCTACCTGCCGTCCTTTTCAAGAGATTGTTGTTACGGTCATCAATTCATCAACCACTCCAACATTCAATCCCATTGCACCGATTTGTAGAGGGGAGACAATCACGCTACCCACTACTTCAACGAATAGTATTACAGGAGCTTGGTTGCCTGCAATCAATAATACCACTACCACAACCTATACGTTTACGCCTGCTGCCGGACAGTGTGCAACGACAACGCAGTTGACGGTAGCAGTGAAACAGCCGACATCTTCTTCACAGGATGTTTCAAATTGTAATGACTATACATGGAGTGTAGATGGACTGACCTATACGCAATCGGGTACCTATACATATACCACTAAAAATGCAGCGGGTTGTGATAGTGTTATTACATTGAATTTAACCATTGGAACACCGAATTCAAATATATTTGCTCAGGATACGATCCGTGCTTGCGGAACCTCTTATACGCTGGATGCGGGAAGTGGTTTTAGTGCGTATGCTTGGAGCACCGGGGCCACTACACAAACCATCAATATATCCAATACAGGTTGGTATAAATCTACAGTAACACAAGGCACCTGTACCGCTAGTGATAGTGTGTTTGTGAGTTTGGTGGAGGCTAATATCATCAACAGAGATACAATTATATGCAATGGGGCATCAATTAAACTCAGTATTGACAGCTTGTTTAGCTCGTTTACATTAGTTAAATCATCTTGCAATATATCGGACTTGCCTTCAAGTCTGCGAAATGGATTAGTGGCTTATTATCCTTTCTGCGGTAACGCCATTGATATCTTCGGTTCTAATAATGGAGTTGTGTATAATGCCAATCTGTCGACCGATCGAAATGCTCAGCCTAATAATTCTTATGATTTTAATGGAACAAATGCTAGCATTATACCTGCTAACACGAATAAGTCAATGGTAAATACTTTTACATATGCATTTTGGGCCAGACCTCGTGTTGCTGCGATTATTCCAAACGAATCTCAAACTGGAAGTGCCGCTTCTAATACATACGCTAATCCATGCGTGATTCATCCAATACATGGTGTTACATTTGGCAATACAAATCTCAATGCAGGTTCTGGAATTTATGTAGGAACTAACGGTCTTTATGTAGAGGAGCACTCAGATGCCTGGGAAGCTGTCCCATTGAGTTACGCTGCAAATCTAACGGGATGGCATCACTATACTATTGTTTATGAAAATAAAATTCCCAGTTTATATATAGATGGTGTGTTCATTAAATCCGGTATTCCAAGTGTCAGAGATATATATGCTTCATTAGGGAAAGATGAATATCCTAAATATACTCGATCAGGATTTGGTGCTGGGTACTCGCCACCTTCTACCGCGACTTCTCAGTATTTTACTGGAGATATAGATGAAATTATATACTACAATAGAGCACTTTCTGTTTCCGATATTGTTAATCTTTTCTCAGTAAGTAAAGTGTCTGTTCTCTGGTCCACAGGGGAAACAACACCTTCTATTAATGTTTCACCCACACAAACAACCAAATATTTTGTTACGGTCAGTAATGGCGTAAGCAGTTGCAAGGATAGTGTAACCGTTACGGTCACTCAGCCTACTGCTGCTGTTTTCACGCAGGTTCAGCCTATTTGTAATGGTGGAACATTCACCTTGCCAACAAGGTCAAACAATGGAATAACAGGAACCTGGTTGCCTGCGATTGATAATACGAAAACCACTACATATACTTTTACTGCTGATGCAGGCCAGTGTGCGAAGGATACGACGATGACGGTGGTGGTTAATCCCTTACCTTCTGCACCCTCTACTTCCGTGTTGCAACAACCGGATTGCAATAACACAACGGGTTCGCTAACAATCAGCGGTCTTCCATCGGGCAGCTGGACAATCAATCCGGGTAATATCAGCGGATCAGGGAATAGCTATCAAATTAATAATGTATCACCGAACACATACAGTTATACAGTCACCGATGCAAACGGTTGTACGTCACCGTTATCCAACAGTGTTACGATCAATAATGTACCGCCCCGTCCCACGGTACCAGTGACAGTGGTAACCCAACAACCGGATTGTAATAACGCATCAGGAGCGATCACGATCAGTTCCCCAACGGGGAATAATATACGCTATACGGCTAATGGCGGCACACCGCAATCATCGAATATTTTCAGTGGATTGAATCCGGGTAATTATGTGTTTATGGCAGAGGATGTATCAACAGGCTGTGTTTCCAATCTTTCAAATACGGTGACTGTGAATAATCCACCGCTTCCCTCACCGCCGCCGGTAGTGGGAGTATCTGAGCGCTATTGCGCGGGTGCCTCAGCAGTACCGTTACGCGCACTGGGTCAGAACCTACAATGGTACACCAGCGCGTCGGGTGGTACGGGCAGCCCAACGGCCCCCATTCCTTCAACGCAAAGCAGTGGAACCACAACATACTATGTTACGCAACGCCTTACGGGATATTGCGAGAGTCCGAGGGTAGGGTTGAATGTGATTATTCTTCCTTCTCCCGTTGCCAATGCGGGTCCTGATAAAGAGGTAATTGAGGGCAATAGGGTGCAGATAGAGGGCATTGCATCGGGTAATGGGATAGATATTTTATGGACACCTGGAGAGAAGTTGTCGAATGCGAAGATTGAAAGACCCTTTGCCTCACCAGACATTACTACGGTGTATACGATAGAGGTTAAATCATCGGATGGATGTATATCGAGGGATCAGATGCGCATTGTAGTGAAGCCACCGAAGCCGGTGAATATACCGAATGTGTTCAGTCCGAATGGGGATGGCTTCAATGACCGGTGGATCATCTGGAATATAGAGGATTACCCGGATGCGGAGGTTCAGATTTTCAATCGCTATGGCACGAAGGTGTATGAAGTTCAGGGATACACAAATGCGAACGCATGGGAGGGTAAGTTGAATGGTGCGGACTTACCGGTAGGTCCATACTACTACATCATCCGATTGAATAAGAAACTGAAACAATTGGCGGGCGTGGTTTCTATTATAAGGTAACTGAAGCATCATCAGGGTTAGCAACGGCCTTGGCTTGTAAATAGGTAGGGGTTACGAAAAAGAGTACATTAAATTACCTATTTTGGGCAAATATATTTATAAGCCAATTAAATCAGTAGGATTCTTAGGGTTTTACCCTTGCAAAAGATGGAAAATCTTTTATATAAGCTCCGAAGAGGTTTGTTCCAGTTTTTTTATGCTAAACAGGAATGATTCTAAATTGATCGGTTTAAGCAGGCAATTTTCTAATCCTAATTTTTTTGCTTCTTCGATACTTTTTGTACTTCCGGTGGTAACAATAACTTGTGTAGAAGGAGGTAGGTATTGTAATAGATCAAAACCGGAACTGTTTTTTAACTGAATATCCAGCAGTACTAAATCTACTTGTTCTTTAGCAAGAAAATCTTTAGCAGAAGCAATATCGTCAAAATCTTTGATCAGATGTATGGACGGATGATTTTGACAATAGTTTTCAAGTATCATTCGGGAAACCATATCGTCTTCCAGAATGATGGTTTTCAATTTGTTGTTCATTCAATTGGGTTTAGCAGTTTAAAAGAGCATTAATGAATGTAATACTTTTTTCAAGAACATACTAATGAATGGCAAAAAAATAGTATTCTAATGAAGGGATTCATGATTTTGGTAAGTAGAATTATAGATATATATCAATCCATAGAATCAAAGTGACCCAAAATGAAAAAAAACCGGTGAAAACCGGTTTTTTAAAGTTGCCCGACCTGGATTCGAACCAAGACAAACAGAACCAAAATCTGTCGTACTACCATTATACTATCGGGCAATGCCCCCAAAATTGGGACTGCAAAAATAAGTGTTCCTGAAATCCATGCCAAATGGATTTTATTTTTTTGAAAAATTATATTCAGATAGCTTCCAGTAGATAGTAATTCTTTTTACCCTTTTGAACTAAAATGAAGGTGTCGTGCAAGAGGTGATTTGTATTGATAATAAGGTCGGCACCCTCTACTTTATTTCTGTTAATACTGATACCTCCACCCGTTACCATTTTTCTGGCTTCCCCTTTGCTAGGCAGAATTCCTGTGTCTGCTAAAAGTTGGATCAAAGAAATACCTTCTGTAAGATTTGATTTGGGAATAGCGATTTTAGTCACTCCTTCCATTTTTTCAAGATCTTCTTTGGATAAGGCTTCTGCCGGCATTTGCTGCTGACTGAAAAGTTTCTGAGTGGTTTCTAATGCCTGAGATAATCCTTCAGCCCCATGTACAAATCTTGTTAATTCTTCTGCTAGTTTTTTCTGAAGTAATCTTTCTCCGGGATTATTTATATGATTTTCAATAAGTGGTTCAATATCGGATTTTGGCAGCAGGGTAAAGATTTTGATCCATTTTACGGCATCTTCATCCGCAGCATTCAGCCAAAACTGATAAAATTGATAGGGGGTCGTACGGATTGGATCCAGCCACACATTTCCCTTTTCTGTTTTGCCAAATTTCCCTCCGTCGGCTTTGGTAATGAGTGGGCAGGTAAAGGCAAAAGCTTCCTTCCCTTTCACTTTTCTGATTAACTCGGTGCCGGTAGTGATGTTGCCCCACTGGTCGCTTCCTCCCATTTGCAGTTTACAACCATGATTATCATACAGCCACATAAAATCGTATCCTTGCATCAGCTGGTAGGCGAATTCAGTATAACTGATACCGGTTTCTCCTTCTATTCTTTTCCTAACACTGTCTTTACTCATCATGTAGTTGATGGTAATATGCTTGCCAACATCTCTTAAAAAAGGAATGAAGGATATGTTTTTAAACCAGTCGTAATTGTTGAGTAGAATGGCTTTGTTAGGTGTTGAGGCGCTGAAATCCAGAAATTGTTCCAATTGTTTTTTTACACCCAATATATTGGTTTCCAGTTGAGCTTCGCTCAACAGATTTCTTTCTTCACTTTTGCCACTGGGGTCTCCGACCATACCCGTTGCTCCCCCAATCAGAGCAATCGGTTGATGGCCTGCTTTTTGGAGATGGACGAGCAACAAAATGGGAACCAGACTGCCTATGTGCAGAGAGTCGGATGTGGGGTCAAAGCCAATATATCCCGTTACTTTTTCTTTATTTAGAAGATCTTCCGTACCGGGCATGATATCTTGGATCATTCCCCGCCACCTTAATTCCTCAACTATGTTCATTTCTGATGGGTTTTGACAAAAGTAAAATGAGAAGCTTTGAAAAATCGAAAAAAAACCATTTTTCTGATATATTTCCGGTAAATAGTTCTAAACAAAAATTGAAAATAGGAGTCATAATGTTTAAATTTGTTAAGTAAACTGATCCCTTAACAGTTTTTCAATATTTCATGCAAAAACCCAATATCATTTCCGTCCATTCTTTACTGTTTATCATTTTTGTGTTTTGTTTTAACGCTGACCCGTTTGCTCAGATCAGAATTTACTCTAATGAATTCCTGAATATTGGTGCAGGTGCAAGAGGGATGTCGATGGGGGGAGCTCAGATTTCCTCTGTGAAAGATGCAACGGCAGGTTATTGGAACCCGGCAGGCTTGACCCATATCAAAGAAAATCCATCTATTTCTTTGATGCATGCCGAATATTTTGCAGGAATCGGTAAATATGATTTTGGAAGCATTGCCATTCCTGTTGCCGATAAGAAAAGAACAATTGGTTTATCTATCCTTAGGTTTGCGGTAGATGATATTCCCAATACTTTATATCTCATTGAGCCCGATGGGAGTATTAATTATGCCAATATATCCAGTTTTAGTAGTGCAGATTGGGCCTTCATACTTTCTGCGGCACAAGTTGTAAAAGAAAAAAATAATAAAACCCTCAGCCTGGGTGTCAACGCAAAGATTATTCACCGAAATGTGGGCACGTTTGCAAAAGCATGGGGTTTTGGATTGGATGCCGGCATGCAATATGTAGCGAAGAACTGGTCGCTGGGTGTGATGGCGAGAGACATTACCACTACTTTCAATACCTGGAATTTTACCTTTACAGAAAGGGAAAAAGAGGTTTTATTTCTTACCAACAATAAGATCCCGCAACAATCCACTGAGTTGACAGCTCCCCGATTAATCATCGGAGGATCTTATGATTTTAAGATCAATAAAAATATTAAACTAAAAGCAGAATTAAATCTCGATCTCACCTTCGATGGTCAAAGGAATACCGTGTTAAGTTCTTCATTTATTAATGGAGATCCCAGGATAGGTATAGAGGGTAACCTTAAAGATCTGTTCTTTGTCAGAGCGGGTATTTATAATTTTCAAAGAACTTTTGCGGATGGGGATACTACCAACCAAAAGAAAGTATGGATCTATCAACCCGGTTTAGGTGCGGGGTTTGTGTTAGGTAAAAGTTTCCATATTGATTATGCATATACCAATCTGGCCAATCAATCCAATCCTTTATATACGCATATTATTTCATTAAGGTTTGATCTGACTAAGAAGTCGGGCAGAAAATAAATATTCTATGAAGCAAAAAATACTACATATATGCTTTCTCCTGTTTGTCTTTACTGGCATCCATGCTCAGTCTTTTATGAATGAATGGATCGACCATGGTAAAACCTATTATCGGTTTAAGGTTGGGGCAAAGGGGATATATCGGATATCCAAAACGCAGTTGTCTACGTTGGGAATAGGAGAAACCAATGCAGCTCATTTTCAACTTTGGCGAAGAGGACAGGAGGTTCCGATTTTCACATCAGTTGAAAATGGCGCACTGCCTAATGATGGTTTTATTGAATTTTGGGGTGAGACGAATGATGGTAATTGGGAAAGCAGATTGTACCTACGTCCAGAATATCAGATCAATCCTACATATAGTCTCTTTACGGATACATCCGTTTATTTCTTAACGATCAATCCACAGGGGAATAATAAGCGTTTACGGGCATTTGCCAACGATCTATCCTCATCATTGAGTCCGGAGTCCTATTTCATGCATAAGCTGACTTTAAGGTATAATACAAATGCAACTGCCAACTATAGCCAGGGCTTTGCTGCTGTGGTAGGGTCTGAAGTTTTTTCAGCCTCTTATGATAATGGGGAAGGATACGTCAGTGCCAATATTACATCCAACACAAATGGGTTGTTGTCTCCTCTACAAAATAATTTATTTGTTGCAGTGAATGCACCCGTTGAGGCTGGTTTCAGATATGCTGCCGCAGGTCGCAGATTGAATACAAGAAATATTCGTGTGACTATTAACAACAATCTGGTTGATGAACGGGAGATGAATTATTACAGCTCTGTGAATTTGAGTTCCTACCTGCCGGTGCCACTCGG
>JBKCGY010000135.1:0-4085 GCA_046303015.1 Bacteroidota bacterium
TCTGCTGCGGCGGCAGAACTGGAAGGAAGTAAGGCCTTCGCCAAAACCTTCATGGCAAAAAGAAATATTCCTACAGCAGCTTATAAGGAGTTTACTGCTGACACCGTAGAAGAGGCAAAAAAATATATTTCAGAACAGTCTGTACCCATAGTACTCAAGGCCGATGGACTCGCTGCCGGTAAAGGCGTAATCATTGCGCAAACCCATGAAGAAGCACTCAATGAAATTGAACAAATGCTTACGCATGCAAAGTTTGGTGCAGCGAGTACGAAGGTAGTAGTAGAAGCTTTTTTGTCGGGCATAGAGCTCAGCGTATTTGTGTTAACAGACGGCAAAGATTATGTCATTTTACCCGAAGCTAAAGACTACAAAAGAATCGGTGAAGGAGATACGGGTCTGAACACCGGTGGCATGGGTGCGGTGAGTCCGGTACCTTTTGCTGATGCAACTTTCATGCAGAAAGTAGAAGAAAGGATTATCAAACCCACCATTGTGGGTTTACAGGAAGATAGTCTGGAATACAAAGGATTCATCTTTTTCGGGCTGATTAAAGTGGGCGACGACCCCTATGTGATCGAATATAACTGCCGAATGGGTGATCCGGAAACCGAGGTAGTGATACCCCGTCTGCAAAATGATATTCTCTCCTTGTTTGAGGCCGTATCAAAAGGCAAATTGAAAGAAGTAATTATTGAGCATGACCGTCGCAGTGCCGTAACCATGATGGCTGTGAGCGGAGGCTATCCGGCCGATTATCAAAAAGGATTTATTATAAATGGACTTGGCAATAATACCGGCGATAGCATCATTTTTCATGCCGGCACAAAAGCCGAAGGCGATATTGTATTGACCAATGGTGGTCGGGTTCTAACGGCTACTTCGTATGGTAATAACATTAGCGAAGCCAAAGAAAAATCATCGGCAGCCCTGGCAGGCATTTCGTTTGAGGGAATGTATTTCAGAAGAGATATCGGGTATGAGTTTTGAAAAATCGTTGTTCGTCGCTCGTTTTTCGATACCAAGAATACCACAACAACCCGACAACCATGACAACCTCTCTTCTCGCATAAAGCGAGAAGAGAAAGACAACCTGACAACACGATAACTTTTATATCATCTATCCTTGATTTTTTGGGTGTATTTTGCTTTGTTAATTCCAATATTTTCTCTCACCTTTGCTTGCACTCGATATTTATCATATTTCCGCAATAAGCCATGGGACTTTTCAATTTTTTCACGCAAGACATCGCCATTGATTTAGGCACGGCCAATACGCTCATCATTCACAATGACGAAATTGTGGTGAACGAGCCTTCTATTGTGGCGCTTGACCGCAACAACCCCAAACATGTACTAGCTGTTGGCAAAAAGGCTTTGATGATGCATGAAAAAACGCATGAAAGTATTCGTACGGTGCGGCCGCTGAAAGATGGCGTAATTGCAGACTTTAATGCAGCGGAGTTAATGATTCGCGAGCTTATCAAACTGGTATATCCGAAGAAACCATTATTCCCGCCAAAGTGGAGAATGATGATCTGTATTCCCAGTAGTATTACAGAGGTAGAGAAGAGAGCCGTTCGTGATAGTGCTGAACAAGCCGGAGCACAGGAAGTATATTTGATTCATGAACCAATGGCAGCTGCGTTGGGAATTGGTATTGATGTGGAGGAGCCTGTAGGTAATATGATTGTTGATATTGGAGGTGGTACTACAGGTATCACGGTAATTGCGCTGGCAGGTATTGTCTGCGATCAGAGTATTCGTATTGCCGGTGATGAGTTTACAGCTGATATCATGGAAGCCCTGCGTCGTTATCATAGTTTATTGATCGGTGAGCGTACCGCCGAGCAGATCAAAATTCAGATTGGTTCTGCCATGAAAGAGTTAGATAATCCTCCGGATGATCTGCCTGTGAACGGACGTGATCTGGTGACGGGTATTCCCAAGCAGATCATGGTGAGTTATCAGGAGATTGCCGAAGCACTCGATAAAAGTATCTTCAAGATCGAAGAAGCCATTTTAAAGGCCCTGGAAATAACGCCGCCCGAACTGGCTGCAGATATTTACAGAAGAGGCATTTACATTACGGGCGGCGGCTCCTTACTCCGTGGTCTGGATAAACGTCTCAACCAAAAGATCAAACTTCCCGTGCATATTGCCGACGACCCACTGAAGAGTGTGGTAAGAGGAACCGGTATTGCACTGAAGAATTACAATCGTTATCCTTTTGTAATGCGCAACTAACATTTTGTTGATGCAATCATAAAACCCCGATGCAGTGCGGAATCTTTTCGCTTTCATTCGTAGATATGCTGTTTTCCTTTTTTTCCTGATCCTGGAGATCATCAGTTGCTCTTTTCTCTTCCGTTATAACCGTTATCATCAGTCGGCCTACATGGACACGGCAGGAGAATGGACTGGTAAAATTGAAGAACGGGTACAGGACTGGCGGGTATATTTCTCTTTGAAAAAAGAAAACGATGCCCTCCGGCAAAAAGTAAATGATCTACAAAATCAACTGGCCCAGAACTTTCAGGCAGCTGACACAAGTGCCGCTTCTCAAAAGTCAGATACCATTCAGATCGATTCCATCGAACAGTATCGCAGATACCTTTACAGGGAAGCCACCGTTGTAAACAATAGCATTACGCTTCCTAATAACTTCATCACCTTACACCGAGGTAAAAACCAACAGGTAGCTCCCGGCATGGTAGTCATTGGACCATCCGGTGTAGTAGGTGTTGTGCTGGATGTAAGCGATAATTTTTCTACGGTCATGAGCATGCTGAACCGGCAGAGTAGAATCAGCGCACAATTAAAAAACACTGGAGAAATGGGGCGCATTGAATGGGATGGCGTGGATCCGCGAAGCGTACAAATGAAAGATATTTCCAAAGGAGTGAAAATAAAAATCGGAGATGCAGTAGTAACCAGTCAATACTCTGATTTTCCTGCCAATATTATGATCGGAACCGTTCAAAAGATAATCGCCGAAAAAAGTACTAATAATTATCTTTTACAAATCCGTCCTTCCACCGACTTCAGTAAAGTACAAAATGTATTTGTCATAGAAAATCTGCAGCGAACAGAACAAGAAGCACTCGAACAAAAAAATCAAAACGAATAAAATGGGTGAATTTTTAAAATACAGTTTTCGTTTTATGCTGTTCATTCTGATCCAGCATTTTGTTTTGTACCAGGTGCCGCCCCTTCACCACATGGCAATGCCCGTAATGTATTATGTTTTTATTTTATGGCTCCCTTTTGAGATCAGTCGCAGTCTATTATTGCTGATTAGTTTTATTACCGGCATCACGATGGATTTCTTTACGAAAACGCCGGGCATGCATGCCGCAGCATGTGTTCTTATTGGATATGTGCGTCCTTATATCATTTCCTTTCTGATGCCCCAGCAAGGCGTTGAATTTAATTACAGAGAACCTTCTGTTCAAAGTCTGGGACTCGTACCCTACATCGCTTATGCCGCGATCTTAACACTGATTCATCATTTTTCACTTTTTGCAATTCAGGCATTTCAATTTGGCGACTTTCTTTATCTAATTATCAAGACATCTTTTTCATGGCTGATCAGTTTATTGTTAATTTTAACCATAGAATTAATTTTTCACCGAAAGCAAAAATTTCTCACCAATACTTAACCAGAGAAATAAAGAGATCCTTCAACAATGGCAGTATTCAATCAATCGAGAAATTTTACCATACAACTGATTTTTGCGATTGTATTTATCGTACTGCTGATACGACTGATGTTTTTACAGGTATTCTCAGATAAATATGAAAAGCTTGCTACGGATCAGGCGATTTTAAGAAAAGTCGTTTACCCCAGCCGAGGTATTATTTTCGACAGAAAAGGACGTGCCATTTTAGAAAATATTTCCATGTATGATCTGATGGTTACTCCTTCGCAGGTGAGAGGAACCGATACGTTTACCCTTTGCAGAATCCTAGGCATTGATACCGTTGAATTCAGAAAACGAATGGTAACGGCCATCATTAAAAATACAAGAAACCGACCCTCTGTATTTGAAGCACTGCTGACACCTGAAAAATATGCCAAGATCAAT
>JBKCGY010000136.1:0-16236 GCA_046303015.1 Bacteroidota bacterium
TGATTTGGGCGGAGGTCGTATCGTTACCATTGAAACGGGCAAGCTGGCCCGTCAGGCTGATGGAGCGGTTACTGTTCGTCAGGGCAACTGTATTATTCTTGCTACTGTTGTAGCCAACAAAGATCCCAGAGAAGGGCAGGATTTCTTTCCTTTATCGGTAGATTATCAGGAAAAATTTGCTTCTGCCGGCCGTATTCCTGGTTCGTTTTTTAAGCGTGAAGCGCGTTTAAATGATTACGAAATTTTAACCAGCCGTCTGGTAGATCGTGCTCTGCGCCCATTATTCCCAGAAGATTATCTGTGTGACGTTCAGGTATTGATCAGCCTGGTTTCTTCTGATCCTGAGATTATGCCCGATGCAATGGCTTGTCTTGCGGCTTCTGCAGCCCTTGCGGTGTCAGATATTCCCATTAAAGAAATTATTTCAGAGGTTCGTATTGCTACCATCGATGGAGAAATGGTGGTGAATCCTACACGCAGTCAGTTGGAAAAAGCAACTGCTGATTTTATGATTGCTGCAACAGAGAAGAACCTGATGATGGTGGAAGGTGAATCACAGGAGTGCAGTGAAGAAGATCTGGTGAAAGCACTGGAGTTGGCACATGATGCTATTCGTATTCAGATCAAAGCGCAGGAGCAACTGAGAGCTGCTGTTGGTGTAACCACCAAGAGAGATTATAAAAAACCCGAGAGTAGTGAAGCCATCAATGAAAAAGTAATTGCTTTTGCGAAAGATAAGGTTTATGAAATTTCCAAATCAGGCAGCAGCAAGAATGAACGTTCCGCTGCTTATGATACATTGAAGAAGGCATTGGTTGAAAGTTTAGGTGCCGAAGCAACGGATCTGGAAGTTAAACTGGCTAAAAAATATTATGAAGATCTGAAGTGGGAAGTAGTACGCGATATGATTCTGGATGACCGTATTCGTTTAGATGGTCGCCAGCTCGATCAGATTCGTCCATTAGCTATGGAGGTAGAACCACTTCCTTCTCCGCATGGATCGGCTTTGTTTACCAGAGGGGAAACTCAATCGTTGACTACGGTAACATTGGGTACTAAGCTAGATGAACTGTTGATTGAGAGTGCAGCCAAATCTGATTATTCTAAATTCATTCTGCATTATAATTTCCCTCCTTTTTCAACCGGTGAGGTAAAAATGATGAGAGGGCCGGGTAGAAGGGAAGTAGGTCATGGTAATCTGGCGCTTCGTTCATTAAAACAAATGATGCCCGGCAGAGAGTATCCATATACCGTTCGTGTAGTAAGTGATGTTCTTGAATCGAATGGATCGTCTTCTATGGCAACGGTTTGTGCAGGTTCTCTTGCCTTGATGGATGCCGGTGTGCCTTTACAAAAACATGTGAGTGGTGTTGCGATGGGATTAATCACCCGTGGAGATGGTAAATATGCCATCCTTACGGATATTCTGGGTGATGAAGATCATCTGGGAGATATGGATTTCAAAGTAACCGGTACACGTCTGGGAATCTGCGGTGTACAGATGGATATTAAGGTTGATGGATTGAGTATGGATGTTATGCGTGAGGCTTTAGAGCAAGCACGTAAAGGACGTTTGCATATTCTTGAATCTATGTATGCTTGTCTTGATGCACCACGTGCAGAAGTGAAGCCACATGCACCGAGAATGGAGAAATTGTTCATTGATAAAGAATTTATCGGTGCGGTGATTGGTCCGGGTGGTAAAGTGATTCAGGAAATTCAAAGAGAAACGGGCACTACTATCACTATTGAAGAGATAGGAAATTATGGAGAAGTTAGCATCTTCTCTCCGGCAAAAGAAGGATTGGTGAAAGCGGTTGACTGGGTGAAAGGTATTGTAGCCGTTCCGGAAGTAGGATCTGTATATGATGCTACCGTAAAAGGTATCAAAGAGTTTGGCGCCTTTGTAGAGTTCTTACCTAAAAAAGAAGGATTACTTCATATTTCTGAAATTAGCTGGAAGCGTTTGGATAGTATGGAAGGAATCTTTAAAGTAGGCGATCCTGTGAAAGTAAAACTGATCGGTATTGATCACAAAACAGGTAAGTTCAAGTTAAGCAGAAAAGCATTGATGCCAAAGCCTGAATCAGCTCCTCGCCCTACTAATGAAGATCAGGGAGAAGAAGCATGATAAACTCAAAAGTAAAAACTCAAAACCCAAAAGTTTTTTAATCTTTGTAGTCCCGAACCATTTCGGGACTTTTTTTATGCAAAATACAATTGTACTTACGTTCAGGGATGTATATGCAGAACAATCCGAGTTGTTGATTGCCTTACTGGGAGTGTTAGGTTTTGAAGCTTTTGAAGAAAAAGAAGATCAGCTGATCGCCTGTATTTCTGAACCTGAATTTGATGAAGCTTCGGTACGTGAAGTGCTGATGCCTTTCTCCGTTAATTATGATAAAGAAGTAGCTGTTCCACGTAACTGGAATGCAGAATGGGAGCAACAATATCAGCCTGTAATATTAAATGATTTTGCAGGGATAAGAGCTGATTTTCATCCGCCATTAACGGGTGTACAATATGAGATCGTCATTACGCCTAAGATGAGTTTCGGTACGGGTCATCATGCAACGACCCGGTTGATGATGCAGGCGATGAAACATATTGACTTCACCGAAAAAAAAGTGTTTGATTTTGGTACGGGCACCGGTGTGTTGGCCATATTGGCTTCCATGCTTGGTGCTGCGTATATTGATGCAATGGATATTGATGATTGGGTGGTCGATAATGCCTTGGAGAATATTGACAAAAACAACCAACATAATATTCGTGCATTTGTAGGTGCTGAACCCTTACAACATGAAAAGTATGATGTGGTTATTGCGAATATTAACAGGCATATTTTACTGGAACACATGTTGAATATGCGTACCGTTTTAAAATCAGATGGATGTTTGCTGATGAGTGGTTTTTATGAAGAGGATATCCCGGTTTTGGAAGCAGCAGCCAATGAAGCCGGACTATATATTTCTTCTTCTGATCTACAGGATCGTTGGGCTTGCCTGATCTTACAAGCAAATGATATGAGATAGCTATGCCCTCTTTTTATCTCATATTACTAGCTTATTTACTGGGGTCCTTACCCTTTGCCTTATGGATGGGTAAATGGATTAAGGGAATTGATATTCGGGAAACGGGCAGCAAGAATATGGGAGCCTCTAATGTGTTTCGTGAGATCGGTCCATTATATGGTGTTATTGTCTTAGTATTGGATATGCTGAAGGCGGTGCTGGCTGTACAACTGGCCGCCCTGTTACAGTCCGATGCGTGGATGGTGCATGAAAAGAGTTTATGGCAATTTATACTGGGAGGTATGGCTGTACTCGGACATTTATTTCCTGTTTTTGCAGGTTTCAGAGGAGGGAAGGGAGTGGCTTCGCTGTTTGGGATGGTGCTGGCCATTCAGCCGATGATTGCGATGATATGCGTGGGTGTTTTTTTACTGGTGGTGTGGTTGACAAGATATATTTCGCTGGGGTCGATGGCTGGTGCGACTGTATTTGCCGCATGTGTTTGGTTTGCCTGGAAAGATACCGATGTTTACATCAGATGGTTTTCCTTTATAGCCGCTGTTACTATCATATTCATGCATCGTCATAACATCGTTCGACTATTCAGAGGAACGGAGACACGTATAAATTTTAGAGAAAAAAGAAAGGAGGATAACTAATTTTGTAGTATAAATTCAATGTTATGGCTAACGGAAATATGCATATGCTTTTCAAGAATACTTGTTTGTTGCTTGCTGTTTTACTTTTTTTAGGTTGTACTGAAAATAAAGTAACCGGCAGAAGACAATTGAAATTACTTCCTGAAAGTCAACTGCAGTCGATGGCTTTTCAGCAATACAATGATTTTTTAAAAACAAATAAAGTGATTCCTGTAAGTAATAGTAATCCAAATGCAGCGATGGTGCAAAGAGTGGGGTCTCGAATCGCTAAGGCTATTACAAATTATTATTCCAAAGAAGGAAAGTCCAATGTCCTTGATGGATTTAAGTGGGAGTTTAATTTAGTGGATGATAAGCAGGTGAATGCGTGGTGCATGCCTGGTGGTAAGGTCGTCGTGTATAGCGGACTGTTGCCGGTTACCCAAACAGAGGAGGGGCTGGCCGTAGTGATGGGACATGAAATTGCACATGCCCTTGCATTACATGGTAATGAAAGGGTAAGTCAGGGTTTGCTGCAGCAGTTTGGAGGTGTCGCCTTGCAGGTAGCCATGTCTGATTATCCGGCAGAAACGCAAAACTTATTCATGAATGCTTATGGAATAGGTACTACGGTAGGGGCGATTTTGCCTTTTTCAAGAAAACATGAGTTGGAAGCAGATCGCTTTGGCTTAAAATTTTCTGCTTTGGCCGGTTATGATCCAAGCGAAGGTGTTGCTTTGTGGAAAAGAATGGCTGAGGCATCTAAAGGAAAAAAACCTTCTGAGCTATTAAGTACGCATCCTTCTGATGAGACTAGGATCGAGAAAATGAAGCAATATGCAGAGGAAGCAATAAAATATTATCAGCCTTTATAGTCATTATAGTGTTCTTTTGTTTAAGTATTTGCCTTAAACTATTGCTCAATATAGATTTTAAGCAAAAATTTTCTTAATTTCGCTATCCCTTTCTTTCATCCAAAACGTTTGATATGTCTCTAAACTTGTTGGAGAAACTCCAGTTAAACGGAGAGAAAAACTTATTGATTCAGGGTCTTCCCTCATCTATCGAAAAACAATTCATGAAATTGTCTTTCGCTAAAAATGTCACGCCTTTATTGCGTACTAAAAAAATTGATTTTGCCTTAATCTTTGCGGTCAATCAAAATCAATTGAACAGCATTTTGAGTGAAGTGGTGCCTGCATTATCCTCCACTTGTAAATTTTGGATCGCCTACCCAAAGGCATCTTCTAAAATTGTGAGTGACCTAAATCGGGTAGGTAGTTGGAATTATTTATGTCAGTGTGGTTTTGATACTTCAGATGAAGTGATTATGGACCATGTCTGGACAGCTGTTAAATGCGTAAAGAAAGTCGTAGAAGTTGCTTCCAAAACTTCGAAAACCAGATCTGCAAAATTAACACCAGCTTTTGCTTAATATTTAAATTGAATATTGACTAGGCCGTTATATTGACGGCCTTTTTTATTTTCCTTCATCATGACAAATTGGAAGTATAATCATCCGGCGAGAAATATGTTTTCATGGGCTATGGCTTTCTTTGCAATGGCAGGTATGATGATTCTTGCGTTGATTGATAAAGACTCATTGTTTTGGATGCTTAATCAACAGCATAGTTATGCCGGAGATCTGTTTTTTAGATATTTTACCCATGTTGGTGATGGGTTGTTTATGTTGGCCGGGGGGATCATATTACTTGGCTTAGGAAGAAGAAAACTTGGCGTGATGATCTTAATTTCATTTATTGTATCAGGTTTGATCGCACAAGGAGTAAAAAAATATAAGCCTGAACCCCGTCCGGGTAGATACTTCACGCAAATAGACAGGATTCATAAAGTTCAGGATCAACCGCTTACGGGGAATAATAGTTTTCCAAGTGGACATACCACTACTGCTTTTGCATTTTTTTCGTTGCTCGCATTTGTAACCCATAAAAAAGGGTTGCAAATGTTTTATTTTTTGTGTGCTATGTTGGTTGGTTATTCCAGGATTTATCTGGGACAGCATTTTTTTAAGGATGTGTATGCTGGAGCGATAATTGGTTTTTTTACTTCCCTTTTGGTGTTATGGAGTTTAAGAAATAAACCGTTATACCTTGATAAAGATTAATTGAATGCACGGAGGTAAATATTCGCAGCAAAAAATAAAATTGAAAAAAGAAGAACCCATAAGGTAAAGTAGTAAATGACAAATCTTTTCTGAAATCTTACATATACTTTATAATCGTATCCTCTAGGTTCTAAAAGTTTTTGGGTAAGCGGTAACTTGGAGAATAACGTTCTTACAAATTCATTGAATATTGATTTAAAGGGAACCTCTCCTGTCTTGAATTTTAAGTTATTATATCCGGTAATTAGCAGGGCTCTTAAAAAATAGACTACGACAAATAGTAATAGTTGGGCGTTGAATATTTTTTCCTGCATACTTAAAAGTAGATTGTGTGCAATTTAAACTTTCTTTTTGAATTGAATTCAATTGATGGTGCGGGCAATTTGATGAATTTTCCCAAATAGGCAGCACTTTCTAAGATATGCTTGGATGTTATTCGTATTACGCCGGCAGCGGCACAAAAAAAAAAACGACGATATCTGTTTTTGGCGCTCTGTTCAGAAGGGAAGGCGCGTGTCATTCCTGTGGCTCCATAGCCCAAGGCAAGATTTGTCCATTCCGGCACATCGGTGTTCACCGGGAGAAATGAACGAAGATTAAAAGATAGCCAATAAGTTTGGCCATTATAATCTTTCATGATCCTGCTTGGCCAATTTGATCCTAATAATCGTTTGTTTTCTTTGGCAAAAGGAGTAAGTCTGGCGGATACTTTCATCCCGATCCGCTGTTCATTCCATCCGTATTGCTGAGCAGCAAAAAGGGCTGTGCCTGAAAAATTAGCCAGCATATCATATCCAGAGAAGCCCCAGTTTGTTGAAAAGCCGTCCATAACCTCTATAATGCTTAGATATAACATCGAGGTTAGTGTGGCAGAAAGGATGGCATCATTTCTCTGCACCCCGCTCCAGCGCATCAGGTCATACTGCATGGAAGAGATATTGTAGGCCGTTGTGGCGTGCCCTACCTTATCTATTTGCAGCCATTCCTTCCCGTCATTAAAAGAGTGGAATTTTCTTTTGGGAAACTTTTTGTACCATAAATAATACAGGCCGATTGAAGTGATTGTAAAGATTGCCAATTCAGAAAATACAACGCGCTCTAATCTATCTTTTCTAAATTCATTAGAGGGTGGCAAAAAGGGGGGTTGTGCAAGCATGTGTTGAGAAATCATACTGCAAAAAATAAATATCAATACCCACTTATATGATAATAACTTATGTTGCATTAATATTCTGCAATATTAACAAGCGTAGATTGAAAACTCATAACTAAATCTTCCAGAAATACAATTGTTTGCTACTTTTGATTGATCAAATAAAAAGATATGCAACCTCTCATTCAAGTTAATGTAGAAAAGTGGCTACAGGGGAACTATGATCTCGATGTAAAGGAAGAGATCCTGAGGCTTCAAAAAGATCATCCGGACGAGCTGGCGGATGCATTTTATAGAAATCTTGAATTTGGTACGGGTGGTCTAAGAGGTATTATGGGCATTGGCACCAATAGAATGAATAAGTATACGGTAGGTATGGCTACGCAAGGATATGCCAATTACCTGAATCAATCGTTTGGGATCGGAAATGTGAAAGTTGTGGTCGGTCATGACAGCAGAAATAACAGTCGCACTTTCGCTGAAATTGTAGCCAATGTAATGGGTGCTAACCAAATTAAAGTTTTTCTGTTTGAAGCATTGAGGCCCACTCCTGAATTAAGTTTTGCCATCCGCCATCTCGGTTGTCAGGGTGGGGTGGTATGTACCGCTTCTCACAATCCTAAAGAGTATAACGGGTATAAAGCCTATTGGAATGATGGCGCTCAACTGGTTCCGCCGCATGATAAAAATGTCATTGCTGAAGTTGAAAAAATTCAAGGCGTAGAAGATGTAAAATGGAGTGGAGGTGAGCATAATATTACCCTCATCGGTAAAGAGATGGATGAGGCTTACATGGATATGGTACAACGATTGAGTGTATATCCTGATGTTTGTAAGAAGCAGCATGACTTAAAAATAGTATACACATCCATTCATGGAACCGGCATAACCATTGTTCCGGAGATCTTACAGCGATTCGGTTTTACCAACGTACATATTGTAGATGAACAAAAGGAGCCTAGCGGCGACTTTCCAACCGTGGTTTATCCTAATCCTGAAGAAGCAGAAGCCATGAGCATAGGATTGAAAAAGGCGAAAGAACTTAATGCAGATATTCTGCTGGGTACGGATCCCGACAGCGACAGAGTAGGTATTGGGGTAAAAGATCATAACGGCAATTGGGTCTTGTTGAACGGAAATCAGACGGCTGTGCTAGCTTTCAATTATATGATCGAAGCCAGAAAGAAAAAAGGGATCAGCCGTCCCAACGATATGGTGGTAAAGACAATTGTAACTACGAACATGATCGATGATATTGCTGACAAGAATCATATACGATGTTACAATGTTCTAACTGGATTTAAATGGATTGCCGAACTAATCAAAGCCAAAGAGCAACATGAGCATTATATTATAGGTGGGGAGGAAAGTTATGGTTTGATGATCGGGAATGAGATCAGAGATAAAGATGCGGTAAGTGCCGTAGCCTTGATCTGTGAAATGGCAGCTTTTGAAAAAGAAAACGGAAAGTCTCTGTTTGATAAATTGGTGGACTTATATATTCAGTATGGATTTTATCTAGAAGATTTATTATCCATTACCAAAAAAGGAATGAATGGACAGGCTGAAATTGCCGCTATGATGGAAGGGTATCGTAAACAAACACCTGTAGAAATTGCCGGTATCCCTGTTGTTCAGCTCCTGGATTATCAATTGCAAAAAGGGAAGGATTTACAAACAGGAAAAGAATGGGACATTAAATTACCAAAATCAAATGTACTCCAGTTCATATTGCAAGATGGATCAAAAATTTCCGCTCGTCCCAGTGGCACTGAACCTAAGATCAAATTTTATTTTAGTGTTCGTGAATCTATACAGGATAAAGCAGACTATGATCATACCTATCAAAAGTTAAAATCAAAAATCAATCAGATTATTGCTGATATGCAACTTCGATGATTATGAAGGGAACAGAGGATTCTTATAGGCATAAGGGATTAAGAAGGCAATTGGTCAATCAGCTGAAGGAAAAAGGGATTTCAGATGAGCGGGTCTTAGAAGCTATTTTTCAGGTGCCTCGACATCTGTTTCTGGATACTGCTTTTGATAAGATTGCTTATGAAGACAGAGCCTTTCCAATAGAAGAAGGTCAAACCATTTCGCATCCATACACAGTAGCGTATCAAACCCAATTGCTGAATGTTCAGCCCTTTCAAAAAGTATTGGAAATTGGGACGGGTAGTTGTTATCAGTCTTGCGTTTTATCAGTCCTCGGCGCCCAGGTATTTACCATAGAGCGGCAACGAAAAATTTACGATAATAATAAGAAGTTTTCTTTGCTGAATAAGTACCCGCAAATTAAAATGTTTTATGGTGACGGGTTTGAGGGTTTGCCGACTTTTGCGCCCTTTGATAAGGTCATCATTACTGCTGCGGCCCCTTACATCCCTTCCAAACTGATCAATCAGATGAAGCCGGGTGGTATTATGGTTATTCCTGTTAACGAAGAGGAATGTCAGCGTATGTTACGCATCACCAAAATGGCAGACGGCAGCACCGTCGAAGAAAAATTTGATCAGTTTTCTTTTGTTCCGATGTTGACGGGGAAGAATAGTTAAGGTTCATAACTATTGCATCTGCATATCTTCTCCCATTTCCATCCTGTTATTTTTTCTTTTGAAAATGGAAACATCCATTTTCCCAAAGCGCAGGTTAAAGTTCACTCGTACAAATTGAGGGTCTCTTCTTCTCCAGCTTAACTGATCAAACCCATCTCCTTCAGAAAAAACAATATTCTGACGTGTACGAAGAAAATCACTCCAATTGACTGAAATAGTTGCGGTATTGTTTTTAATTTTAAATTCTTTCCTTAATCCAAGATCCGCATAATAATTTTCATCAATATACCCTTGAGTCGTAGAGATCTGACCGCCACCCCACATGCCGCCACCCATCATTCCACCTCCTCTGCCGCCGCCACCGCCTCCGCTTCCACCCGAGGAAACGGGAAGGATAGATTGGGAATTATAATCACCATTCAGTTGCAGCGTCCAGCCTTTCCCTAATTTGAAGGTATTATTGATCTTAAAAGTAAAACTGGTACGTTCATTCTCCAGGTTGGGAAGTTGATTGGTGCCATTTATTTTGGAATAGTAATAATTGAAATTATAATTCGTTTCCCACCATTTATTGATATTGTTTTTGAAAACAAGCTCTAGTCCGGCTGCATAAGCAGTAGTAGCATTAACCCAAGTAGTTACAAAAGCAGTTGTATCTGAATTCCCTAACTTACGAGACTCCTGATATCTGGCGATCAGGTTTTCTGTTTTCTTTCCAAATACAGTCGCTAAAATGGTGTTGTTCTTTTTGCCATAGGTTTTTTGATAACTCAGTTCCAAAGAATGCGTGAACTCAGGTATTAAGTCTGGGTTTCCGGTCTGATAATTCAATACATCTGTATAATCGGTGTTGGGAAGTAGCTGAAAGAAGGTTGGCCTTTTTACTCTTCTTGTATAATTCAATTGCAGGTCTTGTTTTTTGTTAAATGATTTAGAAATAAAGGCACTGGGAAACAAAGCGAGCGGAAAGGTATTGGAGAAGTTTGAATTTTTTCCAACGATCTCTCCATCATAGGAAGAGCTTTCAATACGTAAACCCGCCTGGAAATTCAATTTTAGTTTTGTGATCTTTTGAGCGTAATTCACATATCCTGCATGCACATTATCAATATATGAAAAGCGATTGCTGATTCCTGATAGTAGAAAACCATTGATTGAGTTGAATTGAAAACTCTCAAACCATCTGAGTTGTGTTCTTAGTCCCGCTTCAATTTTGATATCATCATTAATGGGGTTGGTAAAATCGGTTTGGGCAACTAATAATTTATTGGTTCCTCCGGCATCTACCTCTTGCTGTAATTGTCGGGTGTCTTGACTTCCTGATGTGAATTTAGAAGATGCGATGTCTATACGCTGATCGTTATCACTTCTACTTTGATTATAGTTGATGTCGGCCTGCCATTCTTTGCCGGGCTTAGTGAATACTCGTTTATAACTGATCTGTCCTCCTACATTCCGGAAAATATTTTCTCCATCTGTACTTCTTTTTTCTGAAGAATCGCTAAAGGAGGTGCTGAGCAAATCAATCTGTATATCACTAATGTCTGTGCTATTAAAGTTTCCTCCGGAAGCATTGCCGGTTAAAGAAAGGGTATTTCTGTTGTTAATGAAGTAGTCGATACCGCCGCGTACAAAGGCAAATCCACCGTCTGTTGTATTCTCATTTTCCAGAAATAGTGTTGATCGATTATCGTTGGGGATGAGATTGTTTCGGTCCGTTTCTCCAAAGCCAATTGTTTTTCTCTGGTTGAACATTGCATTGGCAAAAACATTTATCTTGCCCTGGCGCACATTAATATCGGCACCGGTTTGAATACGTGCTCTCATATCTATGCCTGCGCGAATATTTCCACTATACCCCACTTGTCTATTTTTCTTTAATACAATATTAATGATAGCAGACTGACCGCCACTGGCATCAAATTTGGCAGATGGATTAGTGATCAATTCAATACTCTGAATGGCATCGGCAGGGATTTGTTCTAATGTCATTACGGTTGGACGCCCATCCACAAAAATCTCAGGTGTATTGTTTCGAAGACTCACATTGCCATCTACATCTACTGTTACCGTGGGTACATTTCTCATTACATCCACTGCATTGCCTCCGGCTGAAACGATATTCTTATCTACATTAAATATTTTCCGGTCGATGCCTAATTGAAGTTGAGGCTTCTCTCCGGTTACTACCACTTCCTTTATCTCTTTGATCTCAGTTTCTAATTTTATATTCCCGAGATCTTTATTAACCTTGTTCAGCATTTGTGCCATATCTGCCCCGCCACCCATCTTAATATCAAAGGCAATTTTTTGTTCTATCTTTTTGTATCCGATGGCGCTGATTTTTAATTTAAAAGAACTCATTACAGGAAGTCCTTCTAGGTCAAATTCACCATTGGCCTTTGTTAACTGTCCATTGACGATTACATCTTTTCTTGTTTTTGTAGCAGAATCATACTTGTTTTGATAGAGCTGTACGGAAACAGCATCAATGGGCTTGTAGGTTTTTGCATCCACGATCTTTCCGTATAATCGGCCTACATTCATTTGCTGGCCGCCTTTGCCCATGCCGGGAAATTGAGCAAAACTAGATTGAGCAAGAACGATTAAGACAAGGCAAAATAATTTATTCATAAATATGTATAATAGATATTGATAAGAATAGTTCGCGAATTTCCTATCAGGCGCCTCATTTTAAGCCAAAATAATTATAAGCGGTATGATTTTATGTCTGAACTGCAGTTGTGCGATATTAATTTGCCAGATAGGTAAGGGCAACCTGCAATAAACCGATTAGGAAACCTAATATGCCACCCAGTAATTCAATCGATTTAAATTCCTTGGCCATGACCTGATATAAAATAGATTCCAATTTGTCGCTAGAAAATTTTCTAACTTTATCCGTTACGATCTTTTCAAGATCTAAACGGTCCTTTATTGTATTTACATATTGGTCGATCACTAAGGGGAGCATTTGTTCCAATTCATCCGATAATACGGTTTTGATTTTGTCGATGGTTTTGTCGCCAATAAACATACTGATCATGGGTAATGTTGCACTTAACTTTTCTTTCAAAAAACGATCGATTGCTTGATCCAGCATAGGCATGATTGAGGAAAGATTATTCGGGTTGGCAATGATCGACTTGATCTCATCAAATGAGAGCAATTCTTCCCCCACCAACTTGCCTAGTTTGGCGGCAAATTGCTGCTGCCTTTTGGGGAATATTCCCTGGATCTGAATGCCCAGAATGACTACAGGTTGTTTGGGGTGGAATAACATTTTGATAGCGATCCAGTTGGTGATCCAGCCAATAAAACCTGAAATAATGGGGATGAGCACAAGGAGATAGTTCATAAAATAAATAAAGAGTTGAAATAAAGAATCCCTGCATTGAGCAGGGATTGGGAGGCTGATGGGTTTCGAACCCACGGCCTTCAGTGCCACAAACTGACGCTCTAACCAACTGAGCTACAGCCTCCGTAGGGAGTGCAAAATTAAAGGAATTCGGAATAAAGACCCAAAGACAGTTTCGGTTTATTTTGAAGGAGGGTTTGTTTTAGGGTTGTGTTGCTTTTTTTAACAGCACGAGATAGGTCGGGAAGTGATCACTATATCCTCCTCTGTATATGTTCCCATCCCAGGTGCGCATCGGATAGCCTTTATATCTCCCCATATTTTCGACTAAATAGGGTTTGTTGAAAATATATCTCCCCTTAAAGAAAAATCCTTCCTGATCATGATTCAGCCACGCTTGTGATATAAGGATCTGGTCGAATAACCCCCAGGCATCCTGATAGGCCAGGGTGCCGATGCCTTTATTGTACAATTCAGTCCAGGGGTTATACATGCCACTGGTTTTAACCTGTTCAATTTCAGCCTTTGCGCCTATAACTTCAGTAATACTTTTATTCAGAGGGTCATCGTTTAAGTCGCCCATCACTACAAATTTTGCATTGGGCTCTGTGTTCAGAATGGAATCCATATGGCTTCTGCAAACTTGTGCGGCGGCCTTTCTGCCCGGTTCACTTCTTTTCTCTCCTCCTCTTCTACTGGGCCAGTGGTTAACATACACGTGTATCGTCTCGCCATCTAATTGTCCCTTTACCCAAAGCACGTCTCTCGTGAAGTATGCGTCTTTAGCACCACTGGGTAGCTGTACAAATAATTTCTGGCTGGTTTCGACCTTAAAGTATTTGGGATTATACAGCATGCCTACATCTACACCGCGTGCATCACGGGAATCATAATGCACGATCTTGTAATTTCTTTTTGCGAGCAGAGGTTGGCGGACCAGATCGGTTAATACGGTGTCGTTTTCAATTTCAGCAACCCCCAGGATAGCCGGACCATCCGGACTTTTATCGGACCCCATCTCAGCAATGACCGTTGATAGTTTCTGTAATTTGTCAAAATAGATCTCTCCATTATATTTTTTGGGGCCGGCCGGGGTGAATTCATTATCATCTACCAGAGGATTATCAATGGTATCATAAAGATTTTCCAGGTTATAAAAGCCGATGACTGCAATCTTATAGTTTTGTTTGGTTTGACTGAACCCTTTAAAAGGGGCGTTAATGAGAAAAAGAAGAAAACCTAAAAATATTCTGTTCATACTGATAATTATGTAATCATGAAACCTTAAATTTATATGCTATTTTGGATATAGCATAAATTAAGTTATTGTTACTAGCCAGAATAAAATTAGCTGCCAACTGAAAATCCCTACATTTGTGTCCGTTTTTCAAAATTTACTGCATGCATAAATTGATTTTATCGGCTTTAGCTATTTGCTTTCTTTCATTGAATGCAATGGCCCAGCCCAAGCTTTTAAAAGATACAGCTTCCGTAAAAGATACGATTGTAGAAGAATTCCAAGAGGGGGTACTTGACAATATTCCTGTAGTGTCAGTAGATGACAATGATGCGAGTGATGTCAGTTCTCAGAATGTGGCCTCTGTGTTGACGGCTGGAAGAGATCCTTTCTTTGCTGCTGCCGCTTTCAACTGGAGTCCCGCTCGTTTTCGTATGAGGGGGTATGATGGTGAGATGTTTACAACATTTATTAATGGGGTGCCCATGGAAAATCTGGATAATGGATTTACACCCTTTGGTTTGTGGGGCGGATTGAATGATGTGATGCGTAATCGTGATATAACGATGGGACTTCGGCCTTCCAGCTTCACGTTTGGAGATATTGGAAGTAATACCAATATTGATGTGAGAGCCAGCAAGCAACGTAAACAAACAAGTTTTAGCTACGCTATTTCTAATCGAAATTATCGTCATCGCGCCATGCTTACGCACTCAACCGGATTAAATAAAAAAGGTTGGGCATTCAGCCTCAGCGGAAGTATTCGTTATGCCGATGAAGGTTATGCGCCCGGAACTTACTTTGATGGACAAAGTTATTTTCTGGCAGTGGATAAATTGATCGGGCAAAAACATTTACTGTCTTTTGCAGTAATGGGCGCTCCCACTGAGACCGGCAGACAAGGTCCTTCCGTGAAAGAGATGCAGGATCTGGCCGGCACCAACTATTACAATCCTTTCTGGGGATATCAAAACGGCAAAAAGCGAAATGCCAGTGTAGCTCGTACTCATCAGCCCTATTTTTTATTGAGTCATGAATACCGAATTAATAATACCACTCGATTGAATACCGGGGTAAGTTATTCGACAGGAGAAAGAGGTGTTACAGCATTGGACTGGTACAATTCTGCAGATCCACGACCTGATTATTATCGGTATCTACCCAGCTATTATCAGAAAGAAGATCCCTTGCAAGCGGCTGCTATGGCAGACGCTATGCGTAATGATATTAACCTGCGTCAGATCAATTGGGATGAATTTTATCTGGCTAATCAGGTTAATATAGAAACCATTCAGAATGTAAATGGAATTGCCGGAAACAATGTTACGGGAAAGCGTTCCCGCTATGTTTTACAGGAAAGAGTAATCAATACCGACAGGCTCAATTTTAATACTGTATTGAATACCCAGCTGAAAGGAGGCCATAATCTTACAGGCGGATTTTCTTATCAACAACAAAAAAATCATTATTTCCAAAGAATAGATGATTTACTGGGGGGAGAGTTTTTTGTAGATCTCAATCAGTTTGCAGAACGCAATTTCCCTAACAATCCAAATGTTAATCAGAATAATATCGATCAGCCCAATCGTATTGTAAGAAAAGGGGATCAGTATGGGTATGATTATAATATCTATATCAACAGAGCAGCTACCTGGTTGCAGGGTGATTTTAAAACCGAAAGAGTTGATTTCTTTTTCGCGGCGGAAGCATCATACACGAGATTTTGGAGAGAAGGTAATGTAAGAAATGGACTTTTCCCTAACAACTCATTTGGCAATTCAAAAAAGAATAACTTTATAAATTCTGCATTTAAAGCCGGCGTTACCTACAAGATCAATGGCCGAAATTACCTCTATGTGAATGCCGCTTATCTGACGAAACCACCTTTCTTTGAAAATGTGTATATCTCACCTAGGAATCGTGATTTTCAGCAGGAAAACATCAATAGCGTAATCGTTAATACATATGAAGCCGGTTATATTTTGAATGCTCCCAAAATTAAATTCAGAGCCAATCTTTATAGCACCACTACCAGAGGTGATTATAATGTCATGACTTTCTTCCATGATGATTACAGAAACTTCGTGAACTATGCATTAAGTAATATTGACAGAGTGCATTATGGCGCTGAATTGGGTTTTGAAGCAAGATTG
>JBKCGY010000137.1:0-13394 GCA_046303015.1 Bacteroidota bacterium
ATATGATATACTGGAGGGTCTATTTGTTTATCCAGCATCCTGAGCGTCGCTGCCTTCCTTACAAGTATAATCTCCCCAAGACCTTCCATAGACAACCTATGAAATTGAAAAAGATATTGATAAAGCAAACTTACATCCAGCATACGTACTTATTTCTTCTGTTCAAAATTAAGCCTTATTCCTCCAATCAACTGAAAGCCCACCACAGGATACTGATTCCAGCGCTGATATTGTTGATTGAAAATATTATTCATCTGCAGCCATAATAAAAATAATTTGCTGATCCTGAAATCCGCTTCAATACTCGCATCAAAAACAGCAGGTAATTTTCTGCTATTTGACTGATCATCAATTTTAACATAAGGGCCATCCCATATATACATCTTAGTTTGAAGGGTAAGATCCCCGGTAGGTTTCCACCTGGCACCAACATTGAATTGCATCGGAATGAAATGCCAGGCCTTCTTCTCTTCTTTTTGTTTTAGGATCTGATATAGATCCAGTCCCATATCTGCTGAGATCTTGTCGGACGGGAGCCATTCAGCAGATGCTTTTAGATGAAAGGTTTGTATTCTTTCCTCATGCAATACGGTAAATAAAGAAGTTTTGGGAATATTCAAAAACAACGGAAGTTGATACATATTGGTAATTCCTCCGGTCAGTCTATAAGAAAAAGATACAGGCAGCGTTCCTCTGATACCTGCAAAATATTCATCCATACGTGTATTCAACTGAAAACGCTGAGCTCCAAGCCAAGGATTGAGCTGAATGAGAGAGTGAAAATTATTCTTTTGAATTTTTGACCTTGCGCCTGCAACGATGACTGCTTTGTTATTCTTCACAAATACTTCCATCCCTAATTGAGGCAACATATTTAATGTACCATTATCCCACGCGGCCTGTACACCCAAATCAAATGTAAAATCTTTTACAGGGAAAAGTACAGAAGGGGTGACACTAATGATTTGGTTCTGATAAGCAGTGTCATTATATATACGAAATCGGGAAAGGTCCGCTTTCGTATACAAGGTAAAGGAAGTTTGCTGATTGATTCTTACAGATAATGGCAAGCGTAATAATGCATTTATCTCATTGGATCTTTCCGCATCAAGAATATGGAATCGAACCGAAGGATCGTAATTCAAACCATATCTGTTTGGCTTCTGATTTTTCACTCCCATTTCTACAGACCATTGATTGAACGTGATGCGGAGAGAATCTTTTTTATCATTAGCTGTCAATGCTTCATTTCCAAAATAGTAGTAATTGTTTTGATGTGCGTTTGCTTTCAGTTGCAAAATATGATTATCAAAAAAGTATTGTACCGATGCCTGCGCGTAGGTTCTGCTATTTTGTTGAAAAAATTGATTCCCTTTTAGTGAATGATGTCCTGCGAATAATTGTAACTGGAGTGGCTTCCCTGCGCCCCATGATGTACCTGCCTCAGCATATATTCTCTGAAAATTACCATACCCTATCTTTAAGAAATGTTGATCGTGTAAACGCAGAGAATCCGGTGTAAACGTTGCCGGCACCAGCTCCACAGATCTCATCAGCACCTTGTATTGCTGATCGGGCAACGTGTAAATAAATTTATCAGAAAAAGGTGCCGGTGGCATAGGTGATGCGGAGAAGCCAAACTTTGTGGAAGGTTTCAATACCGGCTTATAACTGGAAACGATCTGAATCGTTTGCGACTTGAGGGTATCCTGTGCCGCTACTTGCAATACATTAATATAGAACGATAAAAAAAACAATAAAGCAAATCTGTTTTTCTTTATTGTGAATTGAACCAATCTGTATATAGAAAATTTCATAAAGAGAAACGGTTATGGATGTATGATTTTAGAATCTTTTTGCTCTGCTGCTTTTACCTGATCCAGTTTATCCGAAGCTTCCTTCTTCAAACCGGAATCAATCGTATGATCTGCGACACTCTGGTAGGTCGCCTTGGCATTAAAATAATCTTGCTGTGCCCAATAGATATCTCCCAGTAAAAGATATGATCTGGTCACCCAAGCGGTGTACGAGCCGCTTTTATTGACAACCTCAAAAGCAGCCTTTTCCGCATTTTCATATTGCTTCAATTCATAAAGGCAATACGCTCTTGCATAACCGGCCTCTGCAGCCCACTCACCCTTATGCAGTGAAAGGGTTTGCTTATAGGAAGCAATTGCCTTCTCTTTGGATCCGGTTAATTGCTCATTTCTTCCCATCATTAGGTAAGACAAGGCCTTGTCATCTGTAGATGCATTTTTCATTAATAAAAGTTCCCTGGCAACCGATGCGCCTTTATCTGCATTTTTGGTGTGATACAAACATCGAATACTTCCGCGTAATGCCTCTGTTTTTTGATCTTCATTCGCAGCATATTGATATAATAACTCATAATAAAATAATGCACCGGCATAATCTTTCAAATCGAAAAAATATGTTCTTGCCACGATCATAGCCGCTTTATCCATATAGGAACTATTCCCTTTAGCACAGATTTCCTGATAACCTTTCAATGCGGCGGGCTTGTCATTATTTCGGAAATAGCATTCGCTTTTATGAAACAAAGCATCCAAGACATGCATTCCCTCGGGAAATCTTTTAAGATATTGTTCTGCAAGTTTAATAACAGCTTTGCAATCATCAGCAGCCAGTTTCAACTCCACTGACGCATAAGCCAGTGAATCAGCCTCCAGCACACTTATTTCTTTACCCCATGCGCGCATTTGTTCTTCATATAAATCCGACCTTCCGCTTTGCAAATAAATGGTTTTAATATTTTCCATGGCCTCTTCTGCGGCTGCAGAATAAGGCGCTTCCTGAATGATACGTTGATATTGCGCCAATGCCTTTTCATCCTCATCGATATTATACCATGCTGTTGCCAGTTGCAATAAGGCATCCAGATGATATGGATGTGAAGTATCACTTTGCGCCACTGCATTCAAATATGGTATGGCTTCTTTAAATCTCTCTTCAGCCATTAATGTTTTTGCAATTTCCATCACTGCCTCTCCCAATAAAGTACTCGTAGGATAATTGAACTCCATGGATTTAAGTATCTCAATCTTAGCCTTACTATTATTGATGCCGATGATCAAAGCCTTTTGGTAAGTGGCATAGTCCGCATTTTTCCACTTAAATTCTATTACTTTTTGATACGCCGCTTTGGCTTGCGGAAATTGCTTTAACATAAAATGACAATCCGCTTGTCGTATGTACGCATCTTGCTCAAAAACGCCGGCATCAGACTTAATCGATGGTATTGCTTTTTCAAAATGCGACAAGGCAGACAAATATTGACCCGCTTTCAAATAACAATACGCTACATTATAATTAGCCGTTCTTACATTCGCTTCTCCCTGCCCCTTATGTCCGCTCTTTAAAAATGAGAGATAATACTTTTTGGCTGATTCTGTATCCCCTTTTCTGAAAGTTAACTCTCCTTTCCAGAACTCGGCAAGAGGAAGAACAGATACATTATCGGTTGTCTTTAATATGTTGTCTAACAACAACTCCGCGTCCTCAAATTGCTGATCATTGAGCCATTCAGCCGCCCTCCCAAATTGAATAACAGGAATTATTTTCTTTACTTTATCTGTAGGCTTATCCATTGTTTCCAACAAAGCAAGCGCATCTTTATAATTGTTGGAGGCTGCTAATAACCCAACCAGTAATTCTTTAGCCTCACTATTGTAATTACTTTGCGGATAGTCATGAATGAATTGCTGTAAGGTAGTGATCGCTTCACCCTGATATCCGGTCTCTGCAGATAATTTTCCCAACATAAATAAGGAAACTTCTTTCTGCACAGAATCACTATTATTAGAAGCGGCGAAGGAAAATGCATTTCTTGCTTTCTCTTTCTGACCCGTCTGCAAATAGGCATCTGCCAGAATATACATGGCAAATTGGCTCAACTTATCCTGACCTTCGCTCAGTTGTTTTAATCCTGCTATCGCCTTATCATACTTTCGTAATCGATAATAGACATCATGTAATTCGAAATATACATCTCTGCCGACTTTACTTTGGCCGGCTACATAGGATTCCAAAAGTGGCAATGCCAGTTCATATTTACGGCGATCGTAATAAATATGACCTAAAAGTCTTCTGATCTCATTCTTAGATTCAATATCAGACCTTTTAAGTGCCGCCTCTCCCTCCTGAATAGCTTTGTCAGAAGCGCCCGTATTAAAGTAGACGGAAGTAAGATAGTAGGGCACTTTAGTTGTGTACTTAGGGTGCGTACGTACTTCTTCAAAAGCATTCAAGGCCGATTTATAATCATTTTTTTCATACATGATAAAACCATAATAATATTGTGCATCCGCATAATGAGGATGATTGCGTATCTGTATTATGGACTCAAATATTTGTTTGGCTTCTTCATATCTCTTAAAGTAAAATAAACCATAGGCTTTTCTGAACTTTGATATATTGATCTCTGCTCGACTTAACCCCTCAACACCAGCACGGGCATCATATTCCATTGCACTTTGATAATCTCCTCTTCTGAAATAAAAGGCAGCTAATTGATAACTCAATCGATTTTTTCTAATCACCGGATCTTCCCTTTCAATGAAATGCATGGCAGGTTCCTCAGCCTGATCTTTATCCAGGCGTAATAAACAATCATATATATAAAAGAAAAGATTTCTTGAGGCCGTCGAATAAGGCAGTTTGTCTTCTGCATGCTGCTGTATGTATACCTGTTCAAACAAAGGAAAAGCCAATATAAACTCACCTCTTTCATAATGATCAACCGCCTTGTTATAGGTTGCGTCCACCGTTGTTTCAATGGCAGTGGATTGTGCCGACAGCTCTTGAAAAGAAATGATCACACACAAAGAAAGAATGAACAAATATTGACTCTTTCGAAAGAAATAATCCATAAAGGTTACTCTGATATGGTTTAATATATGGTTTAAAACAAAGGTAGGGCAGAATGAACTCACATAATTCCGGCTACTGATATGTGGATAAAACAAAAGCATGGGCTACATTTGTATAAATAAAACGCAGAATTATGAAAAAACTGCTTTCTATCAAATATAATCCGACCGTATTTAACATAGGTTTTTTACTTCTCCGGTTAATCTTTGGGATCACTATGCTCGTCAATCACGGCTACCCCAAGCTGGTTAATTTTGGAACTAAGAAAGCAACTTTTACAGACTTTATCGGATTGGGAAGTACGACTACACTCATTCTTGTCATCTTTGCAGAGGTATTCTGTACTGCCTTCATTGTCCTGGGACTTTTCACAAGAATTTCTGCATTAGTGATTGCTTTTGCGATGGGGTATGCCTTCTTTATTTCAAATGGAGGGGATTTATTTGGAGATGGAGAATCTTCTGCTTTATTTCTGACTGTATTTTCAGTGATCTTACTATGTGGACCGGGTAAATACAGCATCGACGGAATGATTCAAAATTAATTGCATGTTCAAAACTTCCACACAAATCAGAGTCCGCTATGCAGAAACGGATCAGATGAATGTAGTGTATCATGGTAACTATGCCCAGTATTTTGAAGCTGCCAGAGGAGAAGCCATTAGAGGGCTTGGCATCACCTATAAAGAGATCGAGGAAGCAGGTGTGATTATGCCTATTGTAGAACTGAATATAAAATATCTCCGTCCCGCACGCTACGATGATCTGCTGACCATTGTTACCGAATTAAGGGAATGGCCGACTGACCATCGTATTCGTTTTCACCATGAGGTGTATAATGAAGCAGGCAAATTGCTGACAACAGGTTCAATCTTACTGTATTTTTTACAAGCAGCAGATATGTCAAAGACGAATATGCCGGAGATGTTGGCGAAGAAGCTGAAAGATTATTTTAATTAGGAATTAATAATAACCGACAACCGATAACAAATAACGAATCATGCCTTCCTCCAACATCACCGCTTCCATCATCACCATCGGCGATGAATTGCTTATCGGACAAACGATTGATACCAACAGTGCTTGGATGGCGCAACAACTCAATACTATCGGCATACAGGTCATCAACAGAGTCGCTGTGGGAGATGACCGACAAGCAATCTGGAAAGCACTGGATGATTCTATAAATAATGCCTCTGTTGTTTTGATAACCGGTGGGTTGGGCCCTACCGCAGATGACATCACAAAACCCTTGCTTTGTGATTATTTTGGAGGGAATATGATTGTCAACCAGGAAGTGCTCGATCATGTGAAATATATTTTCAGTGAGCTCTTAAAAAGACCCTTACTGGAAAGAAATCTGAAACAAGCAGAAGTGCCCGACAATTGTAAAGTTTTGCTCAACAAAAGAGGAACGGCGCCGGGTATGTGGGTCGAAAAAAAAGATCCAACAACTAAGTCAAAAAAGATCATTATATCGATGCCGGGGGTACCCCACGAAATGAAAGGACTGATGCAGGATGCCATCATACCTGATTTGAAAGCATTAAATGAAGATCATATCATTTATCACCGCACTCTACTTACCGCCGGGGCCGGAGAATCCTTTATTGCAGAGCGATTAAAAGAATGGGAATCTCAACTACCCTCAATCATCAAACTGGCCTATCTTCCGAATTATGGAATGGTTCGTTTACGTCTTACCGTTATGGGACCTAAAAACACAGGACTATTGCCACTGATTGAAAAAAAATTCGGGGAGTTGCAGGAGCTACTCAAAGATATTGTTGTGATTACGGAAGATGCACCGCTGGAAAAGGCATTAGGAGATGAACTTATACAAAAGGGCAAAACCCTTGCCACCGCTGAAAGTTGTACGGGCGGGTATATTGCTCATTTACTGACCAGCCTGGCAGGTTCTTCAGCCTATTATAAAGGCTCGGTTATAGCCTATGACAATTCCATCAAACAAAAATTATTAGGTGTTAATAACGCTACTCTTGAGCATCATGGTGCGGTGAGCAAAGAAACCGTCACTGAAATGCTGCAAGGGCTACTATCTTCCACCGGGGCCGGTTATGGTATTGCTGTTTCAGGAATCATGGGCCCCGGAGGAGGCACAGAAGAAAAGCCGGTAGGTACCGTTTGGATTGCTGTGGGCTCGCAGACTGATCAAAACACAGCCTCTTTTCATTTCCGTTTTGACCGGCAACGAAATATTCAACTTACGGCAGCAAATGCCTTGCTTTTGATGTGGAAGTTTATGCGTTCCGATAAGTGAATAATCGAAGCAAATCTTTACATTTGCGGCGTTAACGCATTGCTTCAGCCGGGAAATTAAGCGTAAGGATTATTTTCGTACCTTTTTCCTTAAGGTTGTATGCAAAACAGCCAAAAATCAACATAATTATATGGCACTCTTAGATATTGTAATGCCGAAAATGGGAGAAAGTATCATGGAAGCAACCATTCTAAAATGGCACAAGCAACCCGGTGATACGATAAAAGCAGATGAAACCCTTCTGGATATTGCTACCGATAAAGTGGACAGCGAAGTACCCAGTACTGCTGAAGGCATCGTAAAAGAGATCCTTTTTAAAGAGAATGATGTCGTAGCCGTTGGGGCCGTAATTGCTCGGGTAGAAAGTGAAGTTTCAGTCGGCACTTCCTCATATCAACCAGCTCCTGCTCCTGCAGTACAACCTGTTGTTCAGTCAGCTCCGCCACCATCCCCTCCTGTAACGGAAGAAATTCCATATCAACCAGTAGGGGCTGCCAGTTCTTCTTCAGGTATTCGTTTTTATTCCCCGTTGGTATTAAATATTGCCGCACAGGAAGGTATCGCCATGAGTGAACTGGAAACTATTCCCGGCACGGGCAATGATGGAAGAGTAACTAAAAAAGATATTATACAATATGTAAGTCAGCGTGGACGTGGTGTATCTGCTACTCCTTCACCGCAAAGAGATGAAGTAAGAGTAATTGCAGTATCGACTCCGGCGCAAACAGAGCCGGTGAAACCGCCTTCCTCTCCTGCTATCTATAGTGGCAATGTTGAAATTATTGAAATGGACCGAATGCGCAAACTCATTGCCGATCATATGGTAAAGAGCAAGCATACGAGTCCGCATGTAACCAGTTTCTCTGAAGCCGATGTAACCAATCTGGTCATGTGGCGCGATAAGGTGAAGAAAGACTTTGAAAAGAGAGAGGGCACTAAAATCACATTTACCCCCCTCATTATAGAAGCTATCGTAAGATGTCTGAAAAAATATCCTTTAATGAACAGTTCCATCGATGGCGACAAGATCATCATTAAAAAGGATATTAATGTTGGGATGGCAACGGCACTTCCAACAGGTAACCTGATCGTTCCGGTTATCAAGAATGCTGACCAGCTAAACCTGTCAGGCCTTGCCAAGCAGGTGAATTATCTCGCGGATGCAGCCCGCAACGGTAAACTTAAAGCTGATGATACACAGGGAGGCACTTTTACGTTTACCAATGTAGGAACCTTTGGTAGTCTGATGGGCACCCCTATCATCAACCAACCTCAGGTAGCGATTCTGGCCGTAGGAACGATTAAGAAAAGACCGGTTGTAATTGAAACACCGCACGGCGACAGTATTGCTATTCGTCACATGATGTATATCAGCATGAGCTACGATCACAGAATCGTAGACGGAAGTCTGGGGGCCACCTTCCTAACTGCGGTTGCCAACGAACTGGAAAGATTTAATCCGGAGCGGGAAATATAGTTGTCTGTTCTGGGTTGTCGGTTGTCTGGTTTTACATTTTCAACCATGATAACTATGACAACAATGAGAACTATGACAACCTTTTTTGGGTTTTGCCTTTTGACTTATTTCTTAGGTAAGTTATCTTTGTATTCTTCATGCAAATCCATCAAATTATTCAGGAACTGGAGCAATGGGCTCCGCTAGCTTATCAGGAAGATTATGATAATTGTGGGCTTTTGGTTGGCGATCGCCTGCAGGCATGCAGTGGAATATTGATAAGTCTGGATGTAACAGAATCCGTATTAGAGGAAGCCATTACAAAAAAGGCCAATCTTATCGTGGCGCATCATCCCTTCATTTTTCGCGGGCTCAAACAAATAAATGGAAATCGTTCCATCGACAGGATACTGATTCAGGCCATTAAGCATGATATTGTCATATATGCCATACATACCAATCTGGATAATATTTTCGAAGGGGTTAATAAAGCTATAGCCGAAAAGATAGGGCTTGAGAAACTAAATATCCTTCAGCCCAAATCGGGTTTGTTGAGGAAACTCTCAACTTTTGTTCCACCCTCCCACAAAGAAATTGTATTGAATGCCCTCTTTGATGCAGGCGCAGGGCATGTTGGGGATTATAGTGAATGCAGCTTTATCATGTCGGGTATTGGAACTTTCCTCCCTAATGAAGGCACCCGGCCATTTAGCGGATCCATTGGAACGAGGAGTAACGATCCGGAAGAAAAAATAGAAGTTATCTTCCAAAAAGATGGCGAAAAAAGGGTTATACAAGCTTTATTCAACAGCCATCCTTATGAAGAAGTAGCTTATGACATAGTTAACCTAAGCAATGATTATCAAAAAGTTGGATCAGGTATGACGGGAACGCTGCCAGAACCTGTAGACGAATTGCAATTTCTCCGCCATCTCCAACAATGCTTTGGAACGGCTGTGATTCGGCACTCCCCTCTTTTAGGTAAAAAAATCTCAAAAGTAGCTGTTTGCGGGGGTGCTGGAGTATTTATGACCTCAAAAGCCATCCAGTCAGGAGCCGATATTTTGGTCACTGCAGATATCAAATACCACGATTTTTTTGATGCCGAAGGAAAGCTGATCCTGGCAGATATCGGACACTGGGAAAGTGAGCAATACACAATTGACCTCATATCTGCTTTCCTGAGCAAAAAATTCCCTACCTTTGCCGTCCTCAAAACAGAGGTTCAAACCAACCCGGTGAGGTATTTCGTTTGAAAATGAAACGAGTATCTAACCCAATTTTGATCGTTTAAATATTTTGTATGCCCGCAACAAAAGAATACTCAGTAGAAGAAAAACTGAAAGGACTTATTCAATTGCAAAAAATTGAAAGTAAGTTGGATGAAATTCAAATTCTGAAAGGAGAACTTCCCATGGAGGTGAAAGACCTAGAAGATGAAATTGCCGGACTACATGCCCGTCGCCTACGTGTGGAAGAAGAAATTAACGGGATTCAGGAATTTATTGATGGCAGAAAAGAAGCTATTAAAGAATCTCAGGAGCTCCTAAAAAAATACGAAAAGCAAAGCGACAACGTAAAAAACAACAGAGAGTTTGAGGCGATCAACAAAGAAATTGAAATGCAGACCCTCGATATCAAACTCGCGGAAAAACATATCAAAGACGCAAATGAAGATTTGAATGAAAAAAATCTTCAGCACGAAAACATCAGCAAAAACATAGCCGGTAAAGAAAAAAACCTGGAGCATAAGAAGGGTGAACTGGATAAAATCATAGCCGATAATGAGAAAGAAGAAAGTCATCTCAATAAAGAAATTGATAAAGCCAGAGAATCTGTAGAAGAAAGATTGTTGGCCAGTTATGAGCGCATTCGCAGAAGTTATCGCAACGGCTTATCTGTTGTTCCGATTGTACGAGACAGTTGTGGTGGCTGTTTCAATACAATCCCGCCACAACGTCAGAGTGAAATCAGACAAAGAAAGAAAATCATCGTTTGTGAAAACTGTGGTCGCATTCTGGTTGATTCTGATCTTAATGACAGTACAACTATTTAAATGCATTTACATATCTAATGCTAAAGCATCTGTGGAAACGCAGGTGCTTTTTTTAGGTCAAATATCATTTAGCTTTGAGTAGAATATGCTGAAGGGGCTTTACATATCAAACTTTGTGATCATTGATCAGATTGAACTGACATTCGAATCGGGGTTTTCAGCCATCACCGGAGAAACCGGAGCCGGCAAATCGATCCTTCTGGATGCCTTAACCCTTTTATTCGGGAAAAGAGCGGATCAGCATGTATTGCGCAACAAAGAGAAAAAAACCATTGTAGAAGGCATATTTACCATCACGAAAAAAAGTCCGGTCAACCAATGGCTTTTTACACAAGAGATGGATATGAGCAACGAGATCATTCTGCGAAGAGAAATCAGCCATCAGGGAAAAAGCCGTGCTTTTATCAATGATACTCCTGTTAGTCTGCAGCAGTTGAAATCATTAAGCCGCCTCCTTATTGATGTTCATCAGCAATTTGACACACAAGAGATCGGCAATACCGAATTTCAAAGAGAAGTCATTGATGCTATGGCCGAATGTGCCGATCAGTCACAGGCCTTTCATCAGAAATATATCGCTTATGCACAACGGCAGCAGCAAAAAAATGAATTGGTTAATGAACTCAACAAGCTGAAAGAAAGCGCATCGTACAAAAAATTTTTACTCGAAGAATTAATAGATGCTCAGTTAAAATCCGGAGAAGATCAGCGGCTGGAAAAAGAATGGGCTCTGATGAAAGAAACAGATTCAGTAAATAGTGTTATACATGAAAGTCAGCATTTGCTACAGGAAGGGAATCAGCCTCTTCTGAATCAACTTAAAAAAATAAGCAGTAAGCTATCTGAATTCAGTCATCTTCATCCTAAATTCAAAGAGACTTCCGAAAGATTACATTCCGCATGGATTGAATTAGATGATATTTCCGGCGAACTGGATAATCTGAAGAGTCTCATTGATCACAATGAAGAACATAAAGTAAAAGTGCAGCAGCGATTGGAATTATTATATCGGCTGATGAAAAAACACCAGGTCAATTCATTAGAGGCGTTGATAGCAACAGAAAAATCATTGTTGCAACATGACCAACATATAATTTCTCTGGAAGCACAGATTACGAAATGGGAAAGCGAACTGACACTTCATTTAAAGGAATTGAAAAAAGAAGCATATATTCTTCATCATAAACGAGTTGAAGAAGCCCCTTCTTTACAAGATAAAGTAAATCAAACACTCCATCAGATAGGAATGCCGCATGCCCGCATTAAAATTGATGTGAAAGAAAGCGAGTTAAACGCATTCGGTACAGACTGTATTGAATTTTTATTTAATGCCAATGTGCCAACCAATATTAAAGATGACGCCATCAAATTCGAACCTCTTGAAAAAGTAGCCAGTGGAGGAGAGTTGAGTCGTTTAATGCTTAGTGTTCAGTCGCTGGTTGCAGAAAAAATACAATTACCTACCTTAATATTTGACGAGATCGATACTGGTATCAGCGGTGAAGCCGCCATACAGGTTAGCAAGTTGCTAATAGAAATATCCAAACATCATCAAATCATAGCCATTACCCATCTGCCCCAGGTGGCAGCCAAAGCCAAAGCGCATTATTTCGTTTCCAAAAAAGAACTGCAAGGACAGATCGTAGCTGATATCCGACCACTCAATCCTGAAGAAAGAATAGATATTCTAGCATCCATGCTTGGCGGAAAAGGAGCTACAGAATCGTCTAGAGAAACTGCTAAAGAATTAATGGGAAGATTGTAATACCTAACCATCCCAACTGACATTTATTAGTTTTTGAACTGAATTTATTCATTGAATCAACGATCATCACACCTATACTTTTATGCTTTGTTTTCGTAAATCATCTTTTTCATAAAAAACCAAAGCGTATGTATCATTCATTTCAAAGCAAGCACTCATTCAACATATTAAGTCTTGCATTATTCATTTCATTTATTTTTATTTTAACCACACCCGTATTTTCACAGTTGGCATCGGTAACACCACCCGCCGGGGGCTTTCGCATAGACGGTAATCTGATTGCCGGTACGCCAACTGCAAACGAAGGCGATTGGGTAGCCGGTACAAGTGGTGGGTATGTATTTTACAATACAGGTATAGCTGTAAATCCTACGCATTCTAAACTAACCCGCGATTCGTATCACAGTACGGGTGACGATGTTTTTTCAGGATCTTCGTTTGCTCAGAATCCAAATGCCTGGAAATGGGCCAATGCCAGTGCAGCCAATAAGACGGATATTCATAACGGCATGTATCATATCGCCAGTGATGGTGCTCAGAAATGGGTGATCATGGGCGGAGACAGAGAGGCTAATACTGGAACGAGCTATATTGATTTTGAATTTTATCAAGGATATCTCACCAAAAATAATAATGGCAGTTTCACTTCTTTGTCGGCCGACAGTACTTCACTCGCTGCTACCAACGGAAGAACCATAGGAGATTTTGTTTTATCGATGGAGTATACCAATGGCGGTGCGACAGCAACCGTACACTATTACAGATGGGAACTTTCCGCAGGCACCTATCGTTATGTAGAATATGCTATACCAAATGGCTCTGGTGGATCCCGCGCATTCGGAGCCAGTAACACCACAACGATCAGCACACCCTTGGGTGCTTTTGGATTAAGCACGTATGCACCGTATTTGTTTGTAGAAGCCGCTGTGAATGTAGATGCCATCCTC
>JBKCGY010000138.1:0-9666 GCA_046303015.1 Bacteroidota bacterium
CATCAGCGGCACGGGTAATCAAATCAGCAGAAGTTCCAGAAGCCATCCTACCCAGTGTTCCCATCGAACAAGGGATAATGATCATGGTACCGAAATTTCCTGATCCAGAAGCAAAGGCTGCACTAAAATCTTTATTGGAAACCATATATCTATCATAATCTCTATAAGAATTATCTTTTAATTCCGTCTCCCAAACTTCTTTGGCATTATCTGTCATGACAATAGCCAGCTCATCCCATTGCGATTGAATCAGATGCAGTTTCTGTAAAAGTTGTCTGGCATAAATAGAACCGCTGGCTCCCGTAATCGCTACGACTAATTTGTTAGAATTTCCGATCTTCATGGTATCAAAACAAAATTAAGATGCAAAAAGTTTCCATCATTACCATATTATTCTTTCTTCTTACTTCGTATTCAATGCCCGTGACAACTGTAAAAGAAAAAATACAATGGATCAGTTTTGAAGAAGCCGAGAAAAGAATGAAAGTGGAGCCCAGGCCCATTCTTATTGATGTATATACTGATTGGTGTGGGTGGTGTAAAGTGATGGATAAAAAAACATATGACCACGCTAAGGTGGCAGACTATATCAACAAGCAGTATTATGCCATCAAATTTGATGCAGAAAGCAAAACTCCGATCACATGGAGAGGAAAGACTTATCAATTCGAAGCGCAATACAGAATGCATGGCCTTGCCGTTGAATTATTGGGAGGGAATGCAGGCTTCCCGACTACTGTATTCATACCGGTAAGTCCTGCCGAGCCACAGGCCATTCCGGGTTTTTTGCAACCGACTGAAATCCATCCCCTTCTTACCTATTTTTCTGAAGGGCATCATCAGAAAATACGCTTCGATAAATACGCCGAGAAATTTAAATCCAGTTGGTAAGTTTAGCCAAGTAATAAAGGACTTATCATAGCAAACTCAGTCTGAGTTTCTCCAAAACATAATAGGTAGCCGGACAAAAACTTGCATTCTTCAAAGTAAGTGACTGTCGCTTTACAATCACATCTTCATCTGTATATGGGAAGCGGGCGCAATCGGACGGACGAATATCATATATGCCACCACGATTATCCTCTCCCAAAAAAGGGCAAGGTGTTGATCGCACCACATAATCACCTTCTTCATCGAGCAAAAGATATTGTTCAATAAATGCACTCTCCTTCATTTTGAGATACTTACTGATCCTTTTGATATCGGGTGTTTTAAACCGGGGAGAATAATTCTTACAACAGTTGGCGCAAGAGAGGCAATCGATCTTTTCAAAGGCCTCTTCATGTAAATCAGGGAGTTGTTTCAACACCGAATTCTTATCTGCTTTTTGTAATAAACGCTTGTAGTCTTTTTGATGTAAAACCGTCTTTTTCTCCCAATTCTGTAATATATCTTCCGACATTATGCAAAGGAAATACTTTTTTTCTTTTGTTTAAAAAGCAAGTTCACACGCTTTCCCCAAAGCCTAACAATTGTTTATCTGTATACTTGCAGGAATTACCTTTGCATTGCTCATTCAGAGCACAGATTGCTTACTGATCATTTATTGAAAAAAGCGGAAAATGAGTTTACAAACCCAATTCAACGAGGCATTTAGCAAAAGACATATCGGAACCATCGGCGAGGAAAATGCCATGCTCAACACCATCGGCATATCCTCCGTAGAAGAATTGATCCAAAAAACCATTCCGGAAAGCATACGGGTTAAAGATGATTTAGCCATACCTACTGCAATGAGTGAATCCGATTTGCTTTCTCATCTCAAATCTCTTGCCGCACAAAACGAAATCTTTACTTCATACATAGGATTGGGCTATTACGACACCTTCACGCCTTCCGTAATCCTCAGAAATATTTTTGAAAACCCGGGGTGGTATACGCAGTACACCCCCTATCAGGCTGAAATCGCACAGGGCCGTCTGGAAAGTCTGCTCAATTTCCAAACCATGGTAAGTGATTTAACGGCTCTTCCTATTTCGAATGCTTCTCTTCTGGATGAAGCCACTGCCGCTGCAGAAGCGATGAGTATGTTTTATCATCATGCCAACAAATCTGATAAAGCAGAAAAAATAAAATTTTTCGTAGACGGATCTGTATATCCTCATACCCTCGATCTACTTTACACTCGTGCTGCGCCTTTAGGGATAGAGGTCATTTCCGGAGATTATAAAAATATAAAAATAGATGCCACTTTTTTTGGGGCGTTGGTACAATATCCTGGACAAACGGGATCGATAGAAGACTATCGCAATTTTATAGCATCTGTACATGCTATTGGCGGATATGTTGCCATGGCAACCGATTTACTGGCACTTACTTTACTTACGCCTCCTGGTGAACTGGGAGCAGATGTTGCCTTAGGTTCCGCACAACGTTTCGGCGTACCCATGGGATATGGCGGTCCGCATGCTGCATTCTTTTCTGCCAAAGATGAATTCAAAAGATCAATGCCCGGCCGTATCATCGGAATCAGCGTAGATGCACAAGGGAATCGTGCGTTAAGAATGGCATTGCAGACTAGGGAGCAACATATCAAACGCGAAAAAGCAACGTCCAATATTTGTACGGCACAGGCGCTGCTGGCTAATATGGCAGCGATGTATGCTGTGTATCATGGTCCAAAGGGACTCAAAGAAATTGCGCAACGGGTAGCGGTGCTCACCCAATCCGTTGCCGATACATTAATATCCAACGGATATACTTTACAACATAACCAATTCTTCGACACTATTACGGTAAAAGTATCAGACAGCGAACAAATTCGTCAGCGAGCTGCAGGAAATAAGATTAACTTACGAATTATTGATAAAGAATGGATCGGCATTTCACTGGATGAAACCAAGAAGCCTGAAGATCTGTACGCTTTACTCTCCTGCTTCATTGAAGAAGGTCCGGTTAGTTTTATTTTGGATGAAGAACATATCTCTGCACATATACCTTCCGACCTGCAACGCAGCAGTTTATTTTTATCTCATCCCAATTTTAATACGCACCATAGCGAGAGCAGAATGATGCGTTATATCAAACAGTTGGAGAACAAAGATCTTTCTTTGAATACTTCCATGATCTCACTGGGAAGCTGTACCATGAAGTTGAATGCAGCCACAGAAATGATACCCGTGAGTTGGGAAGGATTTTCCAGATTGCATCCTTTTGCGCCGGCAGAACAAACCAAAGGATACCAACAGATTATTGATTCATTAGCCGAATATCTGAACGTCATTACCGGTTTTGATGCCTGCTCCATGCAGCCCAACAGTGGCGCACAGGGGGAGTATGCAGGATTATTGACGATCAGAAATTATCATATAGCTAATGGCGATACGCAACGAAATGTTATGCTGATTCCTATCTCAGCGCACGGCACCAATCCGGCTAGTGCAGTTATGGCCGGCATGAAAGTAGTGGTGGTTAAAGCATTGGAGAATGGATATATTGATGTGGAAGATTTTAAAGCGAAAGCGGTAGAACATGCAGCTAATCTTGCCGGTACGATGATCACTTACCCCAGCACTTATGGAATCTTTGAAGAAAGTGTGAAAGAGATTTGTGATATCGTGCATCAGTATGGCGGACAGGTGTATATGGATGGGGCGAATATGAATGCGCAGGTAGGATTAACGTCACCCGGTATGATCGGAGCCGATGTTTGTCATTTGAACTTACATAAAACTTTTGCGATTCCTCATGGAGGCGGTGGGCCTGGCATGGGACCTATTTGCGTACGCAAACATTTAGCGCCGCACTTACCGGGGCATTTGATGTTGCGTAGCAACGGTAAGACGGGAGCCGTTAGTGCGGCGCAATATGGAAGTGCTTCCATTCTGCTGATCAGTTATGCTTATATAAGATTATTGGGAGCGAAGGGCGTGAAACAGGCAACAGAATATGCCATTCTAAATGCCAACTACATGAAAGCCAGACTTGAAAAAGATTATGATATTTTGTATACGGGATCTAACGGTACATGCGCACACGAATTCATAGTGGATCTGCGTCCGTTTAAAACTTCTGGTGGTATTGAAGCTGAAGATGTGGCTAAGCGTTTAATAGATTATGGATTCCATGCTCCCACGATGAGCTTCCCGGTACCAGGAACTATCATGATAGAGCCTACGGAGAGTGAAGATAAGGGAGAACTGGATCGCTTTTGTGATGCATTACTTAATATTCGTGATGAGATCAGAGCTATTGAAAATGGAAGCTCCGACAAACAAGACAATCCTTTAAAAAATGCTCCTCATACACAGCAGATGGTAATAGCAGAAGAATGGAAACATGCCTATAGCAGACAAGAGGCAGCGTATCCCCTTTATTACACATCACAAAACAAATTCTGGCCGAGTGTGGCAAGAGTCAATAATACGCAAGGGGACAGGAATCTTATTTGCACCTGTGAGCCGGTGAGTAGTTATGCCTAAGATCAAGTCTCTATTTTCCGATACAGAATTTGCTAAATATATAATCCAACCGATCCTCATTGGTAATTTCGCCGGTGATCTCTCCTAAATAGTGTAGACATCGGCGAATATCTAAAGCCAGCAGATCTCCGGGCAACTGATTGTCCATTCCTTTCAAAATATCTTCCAGTGCACCTGATACCTGTTGCAAAGCCTCATAATGCCGAATATTTGTAACGATTGAACTTTCGGCTTGTATAGTACCCTGCATTACTTTATCTACCAATCGCTGTTTGAGGACTTCTATATGCAACTCTTCTTTTGCAGAAATAAATACAATATCATCTCCTGAAAATTTTTGTTCAGCAACTTCCTGACTCAATTTATCTGCCTTATTGCCTACAGCAATGCATTGTAAATTATGCGACTTCACCAATAAGATAGCAGCCTCGAGCTCCGCCTGCGTCATTTCCTCCACATCAAACAAATACAAGACCAGATCGGCCGTTTTCATTTTCTCCAGGCTCTTCTCCACTCCTATCAATTCAATCACATCTGTACTCTCCCTGATACCAGCCGTATCAATTAATCGAAACAATATCCCGTCAATATTTAATAATTCTTCTATAGTATCTCTTGTCGTACCGGCTATATCACTCACAATCGCTCTGTTCTCTTTTAGTAAAGCATTTAGTAAAGTAGATTTTCCTGCATTTGGCTTGCCAACAATGGCGACACTTACACCATTTTTGATAACATTCCCAAGTTTAAAAGAATCAAGCAGCTGCCTAACTACAGTACGCGCTTCCGTGATCAACGCATATAATCGGGTACGATCTGCGAACTCCACATCTTCCTGCGAAAAATCAAGTTCCAACTCAATCAGAGAAGAAAATTGTATGAGTTGCTCTCGTAAATTTTTAAGCACTGTTGAAAATCCGCCACGTATATTATGCAAAGCCGCATTGCGGCTCGACTCTGTGTTACTGGCGATCAGATCTGCCACGGCTTCCGCCTGAGTTAAATCCAATTTTCCTTTTAAAAAAGCTCGTAAAGTAAATTCGCCTGGCCTAGCCAGTCGGGCGCCCGACTTTATCATCACATTTATGATCTGCTCAAGTATGTAAGCGGAACCGTGACAACTGATCTCCACCACATCCTCTCCTGTATAACTTCTCGGATTTTTAAATAATGAAATCACAGATTCATCCAGCACTCTATCACCCTCTCTCAATAATCCAACATGTATGGTATGTGATGGCTGTTTTGATAAATCTTTCGAGGAAAAATGTTTGTTGACAATTTCAATAGCTTTATTACCACTTAAGCGTATGACACCAATAGCACCCACACCATTCGGTGTGGCTAATGCCACTATCGTATCATCCCAGTTGGCTAATTTTCCGATCATGATGCAAAGGTAAAGAAGGTTAAATGCGCGATGCAATTAAAATATGAATCATCTGTTGTCGGTTGGCTGTTGGCGGTTACCGTTAAATTTAACCGACAACCTATAACCCACAACCGTCAACAACCTTTAGGTTTTGACTTTTAACCTTTGACTTCATCTTATCTATAAAAATCCCCGCCGGAAATCCAACGGGGATGGTTGCTTGTATAATCCTTCTTGATAAAGGTCAACATTATTCATCCGGCAGACGGAAAGTAATTTTCTGACGACGCCAGGCTTTTACTTGTCTTCCGTTTTGCACAGCAGGAACCCATTTAGGGCCGCGCTTGATGGCATCAGTGGCCACACGTGCCAAAACAGATCCTTTCATGTTCATTGCTTCCACACTACTTACATTTCCTTCCCTATCCACAATAAACTGAACTTCAACCGTTCCGGCTTGTCCATCCTCCACTAAGTCATCGATAGAACGCATAATAGTATTATATACATATTTATTCCACTTCTCCTCACCTCCGGGGAATTGGGCTTCCACTTCAACCTTTGTAAAGGTCTGGTCGTAATCGATGGGAGCTTCCACCACCTTAGTATCTTCTTCAACTTTAGGAGGATTTACCACTTCAGGATCTTTAATACCTTCCTGATCGATCTTACCCACATTCGTAATTTCTTCCTGTTCTTTTACTTCTTTTTCCTCTTCAAATTTTTCATCTTCTACAATTTTAGGAGGAGTAAATTTCGTGATCTCAATTTTGGGAGGCTCCTGCTTTGGAGGTGGAGGTGGTGGGGGTTCCACTTTAATTTCGTCCTCCTGCTTTATATCAGTAAGGGTCACTTCCTGCACTTTCACTTTGGTTGTACTCATATCACTGATCTTATTGCTCACAAAAGCAATGATAAAGATCAACAACAGAGCAGCCAAAGTAATTGCCAGTGCAATTTGCAGACGCTTCTGATAGTTTTTGCGTAACTCGTAAGCCCCATATGCTTTGTTTCTGTCTTCAAACAACAGATCCAAGAAATCGGAACTTAATATTTTATTTACTTCCATTCGATTGAAGTTTATTTTCTTTCAATTAAATAACGCCTTTTAGGCAAATACATTATTGACCACCCTCTGTTATTCGAATCAGATCCAACTCAGACTGAGAAATATCCACCATCGCATATCTTTTGATATCCGTAATAGTCATCTCATCCAGTACATCCACCACATTTTTATAATTCGCAAATTCATTCGGCTTAACAATGATTACCAGATCTTTTTCATTGGTTCTGGCTTTCTTATCCAGAATTATTGATCTCAGATCTTTAAAGTTAGTCGACTTAAAATTAGAACCATCCGGCAGCAATTGCCCCTCATAATAATAGACATGGTTTTCCTTACTCAGCATAATTGTAAAAGCACCGGATGCTTTCGCCTGAGTCTGCTCTTCTTCTTTTGCCGAATCATCCGGAACGTTCAATTTAAACGCTTTCGGAGAGCTCATGGTAGTGGTAAATATGAAGAAGGTAATCAGCAGAAAACCAAGATCAACCATCGGAGTCATGTCGACCTTCGCTGCGGCTTTTTTTTGCTTTTTGACGCCCGGGCCTTTTTTACCGTGGCCCTGCGACGAACTATCTATATCTGCTCCCATAATTCAATGATTTAGGAATGCACAATTTTATTTTCTTATTTCATCCTGCTTTTGGGAAAGTGGCGTCCCTGAAGGTACTGGTTCCATAGCAGTAACCAGTTTAAACGTGAATACGCCGTTCTTTTTAAAAGCTGTGAGAATGTTTTTGAATTCAGGATAATGCGCATTGTTATCACCATTCAGCATCACATTGGCAGGTTTTCTACCCCCGCTTCCGGTTAATAAAGCATTGATCCACTCGTTCAGTTGATTGTTGGAAGAATCCGCAATAGGAATACCCGGCTGCTTAAAAGTCTTGTATTCATCATCCGATAACTGAAGAAAAGAAGGAAGCTGATTAAAAGGAACACCAATTCCGCTGACAGAGAAATTTAAAAAGCGGGCTTTCTGCTCATTGGTTAGAGGGATCTTTTTCTGTCTTTCAATAACACCCAGCATATTGATCACTCTTTCTTTAGCTTCTTCATCTGTACTGAAACTGATAAAACAACGTCCTTCCTTATCAAAGGTTACTTTAAATGCATCTTTATCGGAAACATTTTCAGAAGACACCGATTTTGGGTTCTGAATATTAACCAGTTCCGGTGGCTTGAATTTGGTTGCCAGCATGAAAAAGGAAAGTATCAGAAAGGATACATCCACAAACGCGGTCATATCCACCCAGGTACTCTTTTTTTGTATTTGAACTTTTGGCATAATTTAAAAATTTGATTGATCCATAATTTCAAAATAACGCAACCCCATTACTTGTATTGGGTAGCAAAGCTTTGCGTTAATGTGAAGCTGGATTCATCAATGCCATAGGTAATGGAATCAATCTTAGTGGTGAATACATTGTACATAATCAATGCAAAAGAAGATGTAGCGATACCTAATGCAGTATTATATAGCGCTTCTGAGATACCCACCGCCAATTGTGATGCATCTCCACCGGCTCCCTCATCACCCAATGCAGCGAATGAACGAATCATCCCCAAAACAGTTCCCAAAAGAGCGATTAAGGTACCCAGAGAAGTAATCGTAGAAAGAAACACCATGTTTTGTTGAAGCATAGGCAGCTCAAGCGCTGTAGCCTCTTCTACTTCTTTCTGAATTGCCAATACTTTTTGCTCTGTATCTAAACTGCCTTCTGTAGTCATTTCTTTATATTTTTTCAGACCAGCCTTCATAACATTTCCAACAGAACCCTGTTGCTTATCGCAAGCGGCTAATGCAGCATCAATATTTTTACTAGCCAGATGAAACTGAATACTTTTAACAAAGCCAGATACATTACCTGCACCCAATGCTTTTTTAATCGTAAGATAACGTTCAATAGAAAAAGATACTACCATTAAAAATAAACCGATCAAAAATGGAACGATAATACCACCCTCATAAATTGCGTTGAGCGCACCTTTTGGCTTATGATGTTTAGGCCAAAACAGACCTTCCATATCAGGCTCTTTAAATCCTGATGCACTACCTAATACAAAGCGCCAGATAATATATCCTACCACAATACATGCGATTGGCGCTAACCATGAAATCAAATTTGATTTTTCTTGATGTTGACCTGCTTTAGTTTCAGCCATGACAATTGATTTTAAATGTTAAACGGTTATTCTTTAATAAGCCGGGTTTAAAAACCGGTTGGTAACACCCCTGTTTTAAAAGGTGGCACAATTTATGAAAAAATTAATTCTATTTACCAATCTGTTCTTGAAATTAAAAAACAGATAACATTTCTTCGATCCATTTGTAATATATCTAAATATATACTTACATTTAAATTTACAGTCAATATTACAATTCATTTTATGAAAAGATCTAAATTATTATCTACTCTGTTTTTATCAGGGTTTTTCTTCATATTGCTGCCGCTGGCCGCTCAAAAAAAATCCCTCAACAAGGATACGGTGTCAGTTACCAATGGCTCCTCCCCTGCTCCGGCCTCCCCAAAATCCGGCCCCAAGCCTTTTAAGGAGGTGATTTCAGATAGAGCCATTACTGATCAGGGTCTGCTTACCGTTCACAAGCTAGAGGATAAATGGTACTGGGAAATTACGGATTCTATCCTGGGACGAGATATATTAGTTGTATCCCGATTATCCAAATCCGGGGCTGGCCTTTCCAATGGATTTACTGGTTATGCCGGAGATATCATCAATAACAATGTCATCCGCTTTGAAACGGGCCCTAATCACAAAATATTCCTCAAAAGAATTTCTTATGA
>JBKCGY010000139.1:0-8943 GCA_046303015.1 Bacteroidota bacterium
TATGGCTTTGATTTTACCCGTTGAAGGCGTGTCACCACAATTTGGCACTGATTGTTTTCTGGCGCCCAACGCTACTATTGTTGGGGATGTAATTGCGGGTGATCAGTGCAGCTTCTGGTTCAATGCGGTGGTGCGCGGCGATGTGAACAGCATTCGCATGGGCAATAAAGTGAATGTACAGGATGGCGCCGTGATCCATGCCACTTATCAGAAAACAAAAGCCATCATTGGGAATAAGGTAAGTATTGGACACAATGCGATTGTACATGGTTGTACCATTCATGACGATGTACTCATTGGAATGGGAGCCATCGTGATGGATAACGTCATCGTACATAGTCATTCCATCATTGCCGCAGGTGCGGTGGTGCTGGAGGGGACAGTAGTGGAAGCCGGTAGTATTTATGCCGGAGTGCCTGCCAAAAAAGTAAGAGATATCAGCCAGGAATTAATCAAAGGTGAAATTGAACGCATCGCCAACAATTATATTCGCTATGCCGGATGGTTCAAAGAGCCACAGTCTGACAAACAATAATCAACAAATGAGTATGAAAAATTTTTTATCAATTATTTTCCTTTGTATTTCTCTGAATGTTATCACCTCATGTAATGTCTTTAAAAAACCCAAAGAAGGATGCCCTTCCAATGGGAAAAATGTAGGGGCTGAAAAATTATTAAGCGGAGAAAAAGTTCCTAAAGTGAAAAAGTTTAGAGACTGAGAAAAGAAGTTATCAGTCCCGCTTCGCGGTACGTTCTCATGGTTGTCGTGGTTGTCATGGTTAAAGTCACATTGATAACAAAGACAACAAAGAGAACGATGACAACCTTTTTACCTTTGGGTTTTGACTTTTGAATTTTGACTTTTATCATCAATCGTTTCCAATATCGTACAATAGCTAATGTACCTAAGCATGTGGATACGGTTTTCATTTACCGCTTTTTTAATGGCACAACCGGGCTCATTGATATGCAGACAATTGTTGAACTGGCAGTCCTGTATCATGACTCTCATCTCAGGAAAATAATGGGATAATTCCTGTCTGGTAATATCCACCAAACCAAATTCTTTTACGCCCGGCGTATCAATAAGGCTGCCCCCGAAGGGCAGATCAAACATCTCCGCAAACGTAGTGGTATGCATCCCCTTCCCACTCCAGTCACTTACTTCTTCTGTTCTCAGGTTCAGGTCAGGTAACACGGCATTGATAAAAGAAGATTTTCCGACTCCTGAGTGTCCGCTGATTAGTGTGATCTTATCTTTTAAGATCGCTTTTACCTGTTCCACACCTTCTCCTGTTTCCATAGATATCAGATAAACGGGATAGCCGGCTTTTATGTACATCGATGCCCATTCTTCATATTGGATCCTTTCTTTCTCTTCATAAAGATCTGCTTTATTGAAAATGATGATACTGGGAATATGAAAGGCTTCACTCGTTATTAAAAACCGATCGATAAACCCCTGCGAAGTACGAGGCGATTTGATGGTAGCAAACAAAATACTTTGATCCAGATTGGATGCTATAATATGATGTTGATGGCGGCGATGGGGACTTTGCCGATTGATATAATTTCTTCGTTGCTCTATTTCAGCAATGATATAGGTGTTTTCTCTTTCATTATCCGGTTCGAGCTTGACCATATCTCCCACTGCGATCGGATTAGTGGAAGAGATACCCTCGATCTTAAATCTCCCTTTTATACGTGCATGCAGCATTTTCCCTTCGGTATTCTTCACTAAATACCAGCTTCCTGTTGATTTATACACCCTTGCCTGCATCATGCAAAGAAACGCAATTCAACACAATCGATGTTCGTTTTTCGATTCTCGTTTTTCGAAACTCTTGTCAGTATCTTTGCACGATGGACGCAAGCAGTGATTTATTTGTAAGATGGATGAATCTGGAACATAAGCTAGTGGAAAGGTTCGGGAAGAAACCGGATATGGAAACTATTTTATTTTTAATCGGCATACAGGAATTTGGAGATATTCGGAATAAATACACCAAAGAACAAAAACAGGACCTCATGCATATTGCCGTCTGTAGTCTATTATCGCAGAGCGGCTATTTTGAACTGGAGGGCTATGATGAGGATGGATGGCCGCATTTTAAGCAATTAAAAACCATGCCGGTGATGGAGTTGAGGGATCAGGAAAACTTTTTAAAGGATCATATCCTTTTATATTTTGATCAAAATAGTTGGTGACACTCAAACTTTTATTTTTTGAATTGCATGAAATCAATGAATTTAGCAGCATAAATTTTTAAATCACATATATGAACTTTCCTGCAGAACTTAAATACACAAAAGACCACGAATGGATAGCGTTACATGAAGACGGTTCGGCTACCATTGGGATTACCGACTTTGCACAAAGCGAGTTAGGTGATATTGTGTATGTGGAAGTAAATACCGTGGGGCAAACATTAGAAGCTGAGGCTATCTTTGGAACCGTTGAAGCCGTAAAAACAGTTAGTGATCTTTTTCTTCCCGTTGCAGGAACCATTCTTGAGGTGAATACAACCCTGAATGATCAACCCGAAAATGTAAATCAGGACCCTTATGGGAAAGGCTGGATGGTGAAAGTAAAAGTGACAGATCCTTCGGATATCGCCAGTCTGCTAGATGCCAACGCTTATGAAGCGCTGGTTTCATAAACTTCGATCATGGTATAAAACAATATGGCCGGCCATTATATGGTCGGCTTTTGTTCTTATACTGCTTATCATCCCTTTAGAAAGTAAAACTAAAGAGTCGTTTTTTTCAATCCCTCATTTTGATAAGGCCATACATTTCATTCTTTTTATGATCCTGAGTTTTCTCTGGAAACAATATCTGGAGTCAAAGTCAAAGAGCATAAGAACGGGCATATTAGGTATCGTTATCCTGTCCATCTCTTACGGGGTACTCATTGAGTATATTCAACAGTATACCGGTCGTGAATTTGATCCTGCCGACATGCTGGCAAATACTTTGGGCATTTTATGTGGAGTTATAATAAAAAAATCCCGAATCAAATATTGATTCGGGATGTAAAATTTATGCCAATAAATATTTTATCTCCTTCTTAGGCGTATCTGGTACCCTGCACTTAAAACACCACCACTGGCATTTAAAAGATCAAGAGAGATACTGAAAGTTTGATCACAAGAAGAGAAAGTGTTAGTTCTTCCACTTGAACTTCTTACGCGTGCCACACCTGAACTAGGGCTTCCTGTTTGTTGATCAGGAATAGTAATGGTAAAATTGGCGGGGTTTGTCCAATCCATAACAAACTTAATATCATTCCAACCGTAATCATAAAGGTTTACAAAGAAACCTTCAGCCTTGGTTGGACCTGTAGCTACTAAATTTTCTACTGCCGTAGCGTATGGACCATAACTGAAAGCGCCAGATGATGAAAATTCGTTTGTGTTGTTATAATCTCCGGTTAAAGCCGTCAATACCACGTCACAATAACGTTGCATAATCAACTCAAAAGAGTCTCTATTGTCAACGCCACGAAGACCGCTAAACTTAATTTTAACAGTATCCTTTCTTCCGGCAGGATAACCAGTAAAAATTCCTTTAAAGGATAAGGTATCTATAGCCTTTCCAGCAGGAATAGTAATGGAAGTGGGTCCGTTGTATTGTGCTCCCTCAGCAGCATTTCTGGATGAATAGGTAAGAGAGATAGTACGGTCCTCATTTGAAACATTAGTTACACCAATCGGAATCTTATAAGGATTGTTACTAGCCGTTACAAAATAATCTACTCTCAATTTACTGTCTTGAGGTACAAACTCAGCCGCCAACGGGGCTTGTTTAACATCATCCAGATCTACTGAGTAGTTATTTTTTTTGCAAGATACCGTCATTAAGATAGTTGCGAAAAGCAACATCATTAATGAACTAAATTGAGCAAAACGATATGTACGCATTGAAAAAAATTTTAATTTGATTGATTATGGGTTTTGATCTCCGGGAGTCATATTCGGATTGTTATCCAGTTCACGCTGAGGGATTCTCATCAGGAACAATGGACTAGCATCCGGAAGGGTATAAACAACCGGGTTAAAGTTGGGTGCACCATGGTTACCTGTACCGGTTGCTCTGTTTAATCCAGCTTTAGTACGCTTGATATCAAACAAAGAGAAACCTTCACCCCATAATTCAATTCTGCGTTGTAATAGAATTTCATTGATCAAACTTGTTCCCGATAAAGTAGCTGCGGAATACGTTGCAAGTCTGGGTTTAACCAAGCTTTCCAAAACAGTAATTGCAGCAGCATCCTGACCTTGACGAGCCAATGCTTCAGCTTCGATAAGGAACATTTCAGCGGCTCTCATATACAAATAATCTGCGGCCCAACTGCCCACAGTAGGAACGGCGAATTTAGTCTGCGTATAATCAGGTAAGGTAGCCGTACCGGTACCGGGTGTACGGAATACAGCTTTACGGATATCTCCAGCAGGAATTTGATCATAAAGAGCTTTAGGTATTTTCTTTTGACCGCCTAATTGAGCATAACCAAATTGAGTCGCATCAATATGAGAATAGAAAGATGCAAAAATGGTTGCCTGATCAGCAGGAATTAATGAACCCCACATCCACTCAGTATTATCAATCTTAGAAAATCCTGAACGAGATGTATACACCGTATTTGACATCAAGGTATAACCTTGGCGAGCCAAATTAGCATATTGAGCTGCCTTGGGATAATCTTCCATTGCTAGAGCTACTCGAGCTCTGATTCCCCTTACAACGCTTACATCAATACGTGTTTTATTAATGCGCGTTCTACCCGTCAAATACTGCTCAGCTTTGGTAAGGTCATTAATAATTTGCGTGTAAACTTCCTGGACCGTTCCTCTGCCTTTAGGAGTAGACAAACTAGTATACAAAGGAACTCCCTTAGCTGATTCATTACCCTTAAAAGTTTGCTGGAAGTTATTGATCAAACCAAAATACGACCATGCTCTGATCGCCAGAAACTCACCGAATATCCCTAATTGCTCAGCAGTAGGGTTAGCAATACCGCTAGTATTGTCTAATGCAAGATTGGCCTGCTTAATAAGATCATAATAAAAGGTCCAGGTAATATCTGAACGTGTATTTACACCATTTGGACGAGTCCATGCGGTGTACTGATAATCAGCATTATACCAGCCATAACCCTGAGCATGTACGATCATGTCATTACCCATCAGGTCATTGGCCAGATCAATGGATTTTTGTCCGTATGCATCATGCATAGCCCCTCCACCCGATTGTGGAGAATATTCAAAAACGGAAAGATAAGCTCCGGTAGCACTGGAGTTAATTGCGGCGATAGATTCATACGCCTTTTCAGGAGTAATGGCATCTGAGGGCTTGGTATCCAGATACGATTTTTTACAGCCAAGCATTGCACTTGTCATCAATAATGTCGCTGCAATAAGTCGATTTTTATTCATCAGATTCATATGCGATTTTTTTAAAGTTTAATGGTAGTTCCAAAAGTTATAGTACGAAACAGAGGATAACCAGCACCTACGTTTCCATCAAAACTTTGCTGAGGATCACCCCCTGATTTAGCAGTGAAATTATAAGCATTATCCACACTTACAAAAAACTGTGCACCTTTTACGAAGGTTTTCTTGGAAAGAATTGAACCTAAGTCATAAGAGAGGGTAATATTCTTGATGTTGATATATGACGCATCAAACAGGAATCTTGAAGAAGCTCCATCCTGATTGGTGGCATTCTGTAATCTAGGAACATTGGTAACATCCCCCGGCTTTTGCCAACGATTCAGGATGTCCTTATGCCAATGAGTACCCGCAGATCCGGAATGCATGATACCGGCATAGTTTCCATCATAAAAGTGACCTCCATAAGAATAAGTTGTCAAAAGAGATAACTGGAAAGACTTATAGCGGAAAGAGTTTGTAATACCACCATAGAAATCTGGAATTGAACTTGCTCCAACGTAATAAAAGTCGGCACGTGTAATGTCATTCGTAAGTACTCTTTCACCTGTAGGTTTACCACTTGCATCACGTACATCTCTGTAATATAGGGCAAGACCGGTAGCAGGATCTACACCAGCATATTCACGTAACCAGAAATCATAAAGAGATTTCCCTTCTGTCAACTTCTTGTTACCTGAAATAATTCCGGTTGTCCTTTGTGAAGGAGGTAACTTAGTAATAACATTTTCGTAATGGGTAAGGTTAAAGTCAATTCTCCAATCAAAGTTTTTCTTTTGAATGGCATTATAACCCAACTGTATCTCAAAACCATAGTTTTTAGATTCTCCCACATTTTGGAAAATACTTGAGAAGCCGGTTGATGCCGCAAGAGGAACATCAAACAAAAGATCATCAGAAATACGAGAGAAGAACTCAACGCTACCTGTCAATCTTCTTTTAAACATGGCAAATTCAGCACCATAGTTCAAATTTTTGTTTCCTTCCCATCTCAGGCCAGGATTGGATAAACGGCTAGGAGGGTTGAAGTTCCCCAAACCATCTGCGTAGTAATAGAAAATATATTGATAATATAAACCAATATTATCATTACCCGCTTCACCATAACTCACTTTTAATTTCAGATCATCCAGCCACTTTACATTCTCGAGGAATTTTTCCTGTTTGATTCTCCAGCCTAAACCTACAGAGTAGAACTGTCCCCAGCGTACATCACTGGCAAAACGGGAAGAACCATCACTTCTCAAAGAAGCAGAAAGCAAATATTTGTTATCGTAACTATAATTAACGCTACCGAAATAACTTTCAATTCTATGAATATCCTCTGCAGAACCAGGTTGACCTTCCGTTTGTGTAGCATTGTTTAACACTGTTTGTCCGGGATAGTTGAAGCCAATCCTTGTAGCAGTAACAAAATTTGTCTTGTATTGATAATTCTCATGACCTGCTAAGGCACGAATAGAATGCTTCTTTATATTCTTATTCCAGCTAAGTACCTGATTGGCTGTTAAGGAAACATTTTGCTGATTGGTCTGTGTCGATCTTCCTTTTACGTTAGCTGCATCTCCGAATTCATTATTTTGATGTGTCATCTGATCGATCTCAAAATAGTTCAGACCCAAGGTAGTTTTAAAAGTGAAATCTTTCAGGAAAGTTACCTCTGCAAAAGAATTAATGTTACCATTCAGTCTTTTTTGACGACGCACATCCAATGCGAGTGATCCCAACAAATTAGAGTTTGCCGCATAAGGACGAGCTCCCATTTGAGAAGGGATACCCCAATCTAAGGCGCGGTCACCATTTGCATCTAGAATATAACTTCCGTTTGTCAGATTACGTTGATATACAGGATATATAGGCCCCATTTGACGGCTATAGAAGAAAGGATTTGATGTGGCTGTACCTCCGGCAAATAATCCATTTCTCGTATCAGAAGCCCCGTCGAAAGCGATGCCAACTTTTAGCCAGTCGTTTGCCTGAGAACTTACATCTGTACGGAAATTATAACGCTCATACCCTGAGAACTTAGCAATACCATCTTCTTTCAGGTAACCACCACTTATAAAATAATTCGATCTGTCATTAGCACCGGATATATTCAGGTTTACATTGGTTCTTCCTGCATCCTGAAATAAGGCATCTGACCAATTGTCATTCCAAAGCAACTGTGCATTGGGGTTTAATTTGCCCGTAGTGGGATCAACCAACTGATTACCGGGAACATTATAAGCATTGTAAACAAGACCATTTGCGCTGGTGAGAATATTGCTGGCGCTTACACCGGCTTGAGCAAAAGATTGACCTGAACCGTATGCAAAACTGTTTCTATACGCCTCCCAAAAAAGTTCATAGTATTCAGGAATAGATACTCTTTGATATTCTGGAATACCCCTTGTTGAAATACCATGGCGAATGGAGGCCTGAATATTTGCCGGTCCTTTTTTACCTTTTTTTGTTGTAATCATGATCACACCGTTTGCAGCACGCGAACCATAAAGGTTTGTAGCAGCCGCATCTTTCAATACATCCACAGACTCAATCTCATCGTTAGAAAGAGCGGAAATAGATCCATCATAAGGAATGCCGTTCAATACATATAAAGGAGAAGAAGCAGCATTAATGGAACCAAAACCACGAATTCTGATATCCGTACCACCACCAGGCGTACCACCACCATTAGTGGAAGAAACCCCGGGTATCAACCCTTCCAATACTCTGGTTACTGAAGTCACTTGTTGTTTTTGGATTGTTGAAGCCGTCACCGTTCCTGCAGAACCGGTAAAGGTTGATTTTTTAACGGTACCATATGGTACTGAAACCACCACCTCTTGTAAAGAGGCTGCCTCAGCAGATTTCAAGGACACATTGATAGCTCCCTTTCCAATTGAAACCTCTCTAGTTTCAAAGTTTAATGAAGAAATGACCAGCGTTTTGGCTCCGGTTGGAACACTAATACTGAATGAACCGTCATTTCCGGTAGTTGTACCGGTAGTTGTGCCCTTCACAACAATAGACACTCCCGCAAGTGGAGATCCGTCCTTTTCATCTTTGATCTTACCTGTGATCGTTTTTGTTTGCCCCCATGATACCATAGCAAACACCAACATCGCACTAAACAAAGAAATAATTTTTCTCATACTCAATGTGTTTAATTAATTAGTTTTTGGCATCAGCCGAAACGTAGAATTCATAAAAATAGGAAAAATTCAAAAAAAATTAACATTTATATGGCCTTTTTTAAAAAACAAGCCTCTATTACTAAACAAATTTTATTTTTTCTTATCAAAATAAACCATCAAAACAGGCAATAATACCAAATTCGCTACCATAGAGATCAATAAAGTCAGTGAGGTCAACCAACCCAGAGCCATGGTACCCCCAAAACTTGAAAAACAAAACACTACAAAACCAGCAACCAGTACCAAAGAGGTATAAATGATACTGATCCCAGTTTGTTGAATGGTTTGCTTGATCGTTGGCACAACCCGAC
>JBKCGY010000140.1:0-19195 GCA_046303015.1 Bacteroidota bacterium
TTCCACTACCGAAGGCATCATGGGTACCGCCTCCAGGCCTGTATAGGCTACAATTTTTGAAAAATCAATAGGACTTAAAAAAACGCCGGTTAACAACAGCGGATCTTTACGATGCCATTCTGCTGCCAACTCAAATGCTCCTTCAGGAAAATGAGTTCCATCTAACGCTAATAATACCTTTTTCATAAGCGATCAATTATAAAACGAAAATAGATGTGTGGTTTTATAAGGATAATGATGTGCGGAATGTTTTTCAATGATGTTCGTCAGGGTTGTATCATATTTCTTGAAATGTAATCATTAAATGTTTCGTGCATAAGCATAAAATCATTTTCCAGATATCCTAATTGCTTTCGAATCTGTTCTTGTTTTTCAAGTGTTATATCACTGATTTGCTGATAAGGCCTGAAATAATCCTTATTGAGAAGCAAATCCTGATCCCTGAGATCATGCTTCATCAACTCAATGGCTTCTTCTTTTAATAAAATCTGGTTTTGAAATTGCTCGGCGCGGTCAACGACTTCATTGGAACTATTATTTTCAAGTAAGCGACTGAGTCTGGTCTTCATCTGAATACATTCCTGATTCATCAGTTCCAGTGTTTTCAGCCATTCTGAGTTTTCTTCTTTAATATATTGAAACTGGTTGGTTTGCATATTTTGATATTCAGCAAACACCCCCTTTGCAGGGGGTGATTAGATGCTTAGCGAATCTCTATTTTTTTGTGAGTCCCTGTTTTTTCTTCCGCTATTTTCGGAAGCAACAATGATAGCTCGCCATTTTCGTAAAGAGCTTCAATCTTGTCGGTTTTGATGTTATCCGGCAAAGTAAAGGTTCTGGAAAAAGAAGTGTAGTTATACTCGTTGCGTGTGTACTTTTCTTCTTTTTCTTCTTTTCTGCTGGTTTTCTCAGCACTAATGGTAATCAGATTACCGTCGATGTCAACTTTAAAATCTTCTTTTTTCAATCCGGGTGCAGCCATAGTAATTTTAAAAGACTGGTTATCTTCTACTACATTCACTGCGGGAACGGTGGCAACTCTATCCCAGCCGTTATCAAACCACTCTCTCCAGGGTTTGAAAAAATCATCGAATAATGTAGGCAATGCCTCTCTTCTTTTTACGGTTAATGTTCCGTTGTTCATAAATAAAATATTTTAATGATGAATAATGAATACATGTCAAATTTCATTGTCGAAAGGGTACGAATGCAAGAATTAGCGTCATTGTTCAGGGTGATTCGAATCACTCAACAGGACGCGAACAACAAGCCGGCTTGTGTGTTCCTGCGCTTTTCATCGTTGGACTTAAATAAGGTATTCCCAGGCCCAACCCTCTCAACATTAACAGACATGCCATGGTTACCAGAAAAAAAGGAACCGCACGCTGCATACCTAAACGTACTTTATAATGAAGCATTTTACCTATATAAGCAATAGCCACAAGCATAGGTAGTGTGCCGACTCCAAAACCAATCATAAATAAAATACTGGTTCCGATCGAACCGGTTGTTAATGCAGATGCCAGCGCCAGATATACCATTCCGCAGGGTAATACGCCATTCAAAGCGCCCAAAAAAAAGCGGGTTGATCTATTGGGTCGATGCCAAAGACTTGTGATCTGTAATCTGACATAGTCAAAAAAGGTTGATGTATGTGTCCATTCAGTAAGTCGAGCTGAAAATTTTTTAGGAGTTAGAACATAGAACAAAATAATCACTCCTAACCATAATGAGATCTGTTGTTGAGAAGAGGCGATTTGAAAATTCCGTCCGATGACACCTGCGATTAATCCCCCCGTTGCATAGATCATAATTCTTCCGGCATGATAGAGTAATGTATCGATGATGGGGTGGTTATTGGTTTTTGAAATTCCAGGCATGGATAAAACCAGTGGACCGCACATTCCTGCACAATGCCAGCTGCTGATAAAGCCCATGGTTAATGATATTAGGAGTACATGAATCATATCAAAGATGTATGCCTGTTTCGTAATAATATTTGAGCTCATCAACTTCCCAGTTCAACTTAATACGATACCATCCCTTTGCCGTTGCTTCAGGATTCAGTATAAAAGAGTCTTGGGTATTAAATGGATATGATCTGTCATTCTTTGCATCAGCAGGATAATACAACAGTGCATTCCCCTTCAAATTTTTCCCTGCAATAGATTTTGGAAAAAGGATCTTGATCTGTCCGTTTCCCGAAACAATTTTCAGCGGCTCACTCAACAATACCGTTCGCTGCGAAGCATCCATACGATCCTGATACGCCAGTTCGGCCTCGTAATATTTGGGTTCCACTAAATCAAAATGACTACTGTTTGCTTTATACACCAGTACCAGAACTCCGGTAACAAATGCGAGATAAGCTAATATGATTTTAATGCCCCAGTTCATAGATCAAAGTATTGAAGGTGATAAAAATGTGGTTTTTCTTTTTTGTATGCGTTTGCCATTCTGATAGATACCGATGATGATCGGTTGTTTTCTTTTTTGTATTTCCTTTCGATCGAGCTTGATAAAAAAACTAGTTTGGAAATACGATTCCTTTTCTACCATAATTGTCTGAATCATTTGTATTTCACCTGCTACATTTTCGAGCTTCAATTGAAGCGGTACTTCTTTTCGAGTCTTATTCGTGAGTTTGATATTATATAAATTCTCAATTCGTCCATCGGGTAACATCTGATAAGTTTGTCCCTGTGCCCTCAGAATTCGCGCATCTACATCATCTCTTGTGATCAATAGTGTGGCAAGCACACCTACCAGCAATAGTAACAATACAGAGTAAAACGCCATTCTCCTCGTAAATCGCGTAGGAGTACCGGATTCAATATCATGCTCGCTGGCATATCTTATTAAACCCTTGGGTTTATGGATCTGATCCATGATGAGGTCACATGCATCAATGCATGCGGTGCAATTAATACACTCAAGCTGCGTGCCATTGCGAATATCAATTCCGGTTGGACAAACCCGCACGCAGGCATGACAATCTATACAATCGCCATGTTCAGCAGCGGCTTCATCGTGTTTCCTTTTTCCTCTTGGTTCGCCTCTTTTGTAATCATAAGCTACCACCATCGAGTTTTTATCCAGCAATACGCCTTGTAATCTTCCATACGGACAAACCACAATACAAGCCTGTTCACGAAACCAATAGTACACAAAAAAGAAAACGGTAGTAAATCCAATCAGAGAGAAAAAGGTGGCCCTGTGTTTAGCAATTCCTTCCAGCATAAGTAATTCCAAACGATCGATTCCCATTAAATACGCTAGAAAGAAATGGGCAATGAATAAAGAAATGCCATAAAAGGCGAAAATCTTTAACGTCCGTTTTATTATCTTTTCGCTATTCCATGGCATATTGACGAGTTGCACCTGTTGATGTGCATCTCCTTCTATCCAATATTCCACTTTGCGAAAAACCATCTCCATAAAATTGGTTTGCGGACAAACCCATCCGCAAAACAATCTTCCAAATGCAACGGTAAATAAAATGATAAAGACAATGAAGGTGAGAAAGCCTACTGCAAAAATGAAAAAATCCTGCGGCCAGAATATCTGTCCAAATAAAATGAATTTTCTGCCCAATACATCAAATAACATCATCGGCTCTCCTTCAATTTTTATAAAAGGAACCGCAATGAAAACAGCTAAAAAGATGAGGCTGGTGATCGTACGCAACCGATAATATTTTCCTTTCGGCTTTTTAGGATAAATAAATTTCCGATTACCTTGCTTATCAATCGTTGCTACACTGTCGCGAAAAGATTCTTCGACAACCCTTGTTTTGCCTGACCCCATTTGCTCTTTATGTATTTGATCTTCCTGCATTACTATTGTATAACCGCTACAGAAGTTACTGCACTTACACTGGTATCAGCTTGCGCAGGAGTAGGTTCCTGATACAAATCTCCTTGTGCCGGTTTTCCGTTTGGCGGACGGGTTCCTTTTAGGGAATGAATAAAGCTGGCTAACTGTTGCATCTGTTTGGGTGAAAACTGTTGCTGCCAGGATTGCATCCCTTTATCAGGATATCCATATTTAATTGTTTTGAAAATATCATTCATGCTACCACCATGTATCCAGTAATTATCGGTTAGGTTGGGGCCTACAGTTCCCTCACCCAGCTGACCATGACAAGCGACGCAGGTTTTAGTATATAATGCTTTTCCTGTTTCAATACCGGTTTGTTCAAACTGTACATTCGACTCATCCACCAAATCTTTAGCCAGGGCCATATAAGCTTCTTTTTCTAATTTGGCTGTTTGCATTTCTGCAGCATATTCCTGTTCGGGATTCATTCCCGATTCAGATACATGATAATGATACAGATAGATCGCGCCAATAAAAATGGTAATAAAAAATCCATATTTCCACCATGGAGGCAGTGCGTTATCTAATTCTTTAATGCCATCATAATCATGATCGAGTAATACATCAGCATCTTGCTCAGCCGCTTTGGTAAAAAATTTTTTATCCAGCTGGCGCCACTGTTGTGCCAACTTATCTGAAATAGAAATGGGTGTTTTCTTTTTTTCAGGAAGCGGAAATAAAGAATTATGAAGACGGCGGATCTGTAATCCCAGAAAAAAGATGACCAAAAATTCGGTTACGATGACTGATGCTAATAAATAAAAAGTGGCCGAACTTACGCCACCGTAACTATTAGCCGCTGCCGGATCAACCGTGTTTTGAGCAAATGAAAATTGTGAAACGATTAGTGCGGCAACAATCATCGGTAAGATTTTACCGGTTGAACTAATATCATTTTTTTCAGCTACTTTTCTAGCGTAAGAGAGCATGATATTTCCCAGTCCCCAGATCACAAATAATAATATCACAGCTACAGCTACCAAAAAGTATAATAAGAAATTAGGAGAAGAAGGTTGAGTTTGAAGAAATATAATGTACTGCATGGGCGGGTTATTTCGGTGATAAATAAGAGATCAATCGAGCGGTAATTTTTTGATTTGCTCCACTTCTTTTTTATTGATGGCAAATACATACCAGATGATCGTAACAAAGAAGGCAAAGAAGATGATCAGAGAAATGATCGGATAGATCTCTACATGATCGATCGTTTCGGCATATTTTTTTATAAACTTGAACATGTTGATACTTTTTAAGGATTAGAAGCGGTTGAAGTTTTGGTGCTGATATCAACACCCAATCTTTGCATATAGGCAATAATGGCAATGATCTCTTTATTGGGGGCAACACCAATATTATCTTTTTTGAGGACTTCACTGATCTCTTTGGCTTGTAGTAGTAAGTCGGCATTCGCCTGTTTATCATAATCCTTCGGATAAGGAACGCCTAATGTTTGCATCGCTCTGATCTTTGCTGCCGTTGTAGTCGTATCAAGATCATTATCTATCATGAAGGAATAGGAAGGCATCACAGATCCGGTAGACATTGCCTGTGGTGCGTCAAAATGATTATAATGCCAGGCGTGAGATTTTTTGTTATTACCAGTGCCCTCTCTTGCCAGATCGGGTCCTGTACGTTTGGATCCCCACTGAAAAGGATGATCATATACAAACTCGCCGGCTTTACTATATTCGCCATATCGTTCTGTTTCGCTGCGAAATGGCCGCACCATTTGAGAGTGACAGACATAACATCCTTCGCGGAGATAAAGATCTCTACCCTGTAGCTCAAGCGGCGTGTAAGGTTTTACGCTGGATATGGTTGGGATATTTGATTTGATCAAAAAGGTGGGAACCATCTCAACAACGCCACCGATCAAAATCACAATGAGAGCGCCCACCAGCAAGGGCCAGGGTTTTCTTTCGATCCAGCGATGCCAGTGTTCTCCCTTGTGTTGGGTGTATGTTGATTCCAGCGCTGGCGCTTCAGCCTCTTCATTTTTCAAGAGACTTCCTGCTGCAATCGTCTTGAACAGATTATACATCATCACCAGTGCTCCGATCAGATACATGGTACCCCCAATGGAGCGAACGATATAATAAGGGCGCAGATATGAAACCGTTTCCAAAAACTGATATTTCAACTGACCGCTTTCTGTAAACTGTTTCCACATACTCGCTTGTGTCCATCCTGCCCAATACATGGGTATGGCCCAGAACACTATACCCAAAGTGGCAATCCAGAAATGAAAACCTGCAAGCTTCTGACTATATAATGGAGTGCGGTAAATTCTGGGAATCATCCAGTAGAGAATACCAAACGTCAGCATACCATTCCACCCCAAGCCGCCTACATGTACATGCGCCACGATCCAGTCGGTAAAGTGGCTGATAGCATTAATACTTTTCAAACTCAGCATCGGCCCTTCAAAAGTTGCCATCCCATAAGCGGTTACTGCCACCACCATAAACTTGAGAATGACATCTTCTCTTACTTTATCCCATGCGCCGCGGAGGGTCAGCAATCCATTAATCATACCACCCCAGCTTGGGAAGATCAGCATAAAACTAAATACCACACCTAAACTCTGTGCCCAGTTGGGAAGCGCAGTATATAATAAGTGATGCGGGCCGGCCCATATATATAAAAATATAAGCGCCCAGAAGTGAATGATAGAAAGTTTATAAGAATATACGGGACGATTCGCTGCCTTTGGCAGAAAATAATACATCAACCCTAGATAGGGTGTTGTAAGAAAAAACGCCACCGCATTATGTCCGTACCACCATTGTACTAATGCATCTTGTACACCCGCATACCAGCTATAACTTTTAAAAAAACTTACCGGTAGTTCAAAAGAATTCACAAGATGTAGTACCGCAACCGTTACAAACGTGGCCATGTAAAACCATACGGCTACATATAAATGCCTTTCTCTTCTTTTGAGAATCGTACCAAACATATTCCATCCAAACACAACCCAGATGACTGTAATCGCTATATCAATAGGCCATTCCAGTTCAGCATATTCTTTAGCGGTACTAATACCGAGCGGAAGCGTAAGGGCTGCCGCAACGATGATCAGCTGCCATCCCCAGAAATGAATGTTACTGAGCGCATCACTATACATGCGCGACTTTACCAGTCGTTGTAGAGAATAATATACGCCCATGAAAATACCATTGCCCACAAAAGCAAAAATGACGGCATTAGTATGCAGCGGACGAATCCGTCCGAAACTAAATAAAGGAGCTATGTTGAGTGATTCAGGAAATACAAGTTGCAGGGCAACCCATAACCCCACCAGCATCCCTACCACACCCCATACAATGGTGGCGATGGCAAAGTTTTTTACAATAGAATTATCGTACTGAAATTTTTCGACTTGCATATTTGGTTGGTTAATTATAAATGTGTTGTTAGAATTAGGGTTTGGGAGGAGGTTGCTGATCATTTAATATTCTGATCGATGGAGTAATATCATCATCAAATTGTCCATCATTCACACTCCAGAATAATGCCGCAAGAAATCCTCCTGCCACCAATAAGCTTGCTATAATCAGAAGAAATATGACAGACATAATGTTTGATTTTCGCTGACAAAACTATCTGTCGGCCTACAGGCATGAAATGAGTGCCCTCAAAGAAAAAACTGATATAGATCAGTAAATTATGGGGTCGTGTATGTTTTAGTTCATAATTTATAAACAAACAACCTTTACTTTGCACCATGCCTTACCGTCATCTGTTTTTTGATCTGGACCATACCTTATGGGATTTTGATGCCAACGCAGTTGAAGCACTGGGCGATGTATATCAGCAACTATCCCTTTCAAAGGTGGGGATAGATAGTTTTGAGATCTTCTACAAGCATTATCTCCATCACAATGCGATTCTTTGGGACCGATATCATAATGGATATATCACGGCCGAAGATCTGAAGTGGAAAAGAATGTGGAGGACTCTGCTTGAGTTTAAAATTGGAGATGAGAAATTGGCCCGGCAGATGAGTGAAATATTTCTTGATATTTTACCAGGCAAGAAAAATCTTTTTCCCTATACCCATGAAATTCTCCGTCATCTCAAAGAAAAAAACTATGTGTTGCATCTGATCACGAATGGATTTGAAAAAACACAACGAAATAAATTACACCATTCGAATCTGACTGATTATTTTGAAGAAGTTATTACCAGTGAAGCCAGCAATAGCGTGAAACCACACAAGGCTATATTCGATTTTGCTCTTCAGGTGACGGGGGCTGCATTAGCAGAAAGTATAATGATCGGCGATAATCCGGATGCCGATATCCAAGGCGCCATCAATGCCGGCATGGACTCTGTATATGTGAATCATACCAACAAGTCTATCGATATTTCCCCTACCTACACAATCTATCATTTAAAAGAGCTGGAAGAGATTCTTTAGCATTTAAAGTTCATAGTGCGAAAAGAAGAGCCTCAGATATGAACGTTGAGAAAAATTAATCATAGACAGGAGTTTAAACCCGTGGCTATGATATCCAACTATTTTTTTCTTTGTACATTCGCCGGATATATAAAAATTATGACAATACACAGAGAAGGATATCCCACTATTTCCATTGTCTTTTTGTTTGTTGCACTGGTAAATTATCTCAGCTGGAAATGGCTGGGTACAGATTGCCCCATTTGTTTTTATCTTATCGCAATTGTATCCGTTTTGTTTTTCCTGTTTATCGTTTCTTTTTTCCGTGTTCCTTCGAGAAAGGCAGTAACAGGAGAAGGTCTGATCACAAGCCCCTGCGATGGAAAAGTTGTCGCTATTGAAATCATTACAGATACCGAATATTATAAAGATCAACGCATACAGCTCAGCGTATTCATGAGTCCTGCAAATGTGCATCTGAACACCAACCCCATATCGGGAGAAGTAGTTTATTCCACTTATCATCCCGGCAAATATCTGGTAGCATGGCATCCTAAGTCCTCAACAGACAACGAGCGACATAGCGTAGTGATTAAAAACGAACGCATTTCCATTCTTGTCAAACAGATTGCAGGGGCGCTGGCAAGAAGAATCGTTAATTATCTGCAACCCGGCCAGACCGTGGAACAAGGCAATGAATTAGGTTTCATTAAGTTCGGCTCCAGAGTTGATCTGCTTCTGCCGGTTGGCACTGAAATATGCGTAGAACTTAATCAGAAGGTACAGGCTGGCGTAACCGTACTGGCGAAGTATTAAGATTCAAAGCAGTTAGGGGTTCTTTTTCTGACCTTTTAATCCGGAAAGAAAATCCCTTTTCCACAACAACAAATCTCTCTGCAGATATTTTAATATATACATAAAATTACTTATCTTGTTTCCCGGTCCGCTACCCATTACCCGGTTGAAATGCAAGATAATTTTACACATTTATTCAATGCCATAGATGAATTACTGTTCATTATTGATGAACGGAGTAATATCTTAAATACCAACGAAGCTGCATTTCGTACTTTAGGATTTGAGAAAAAAGAACTGGAGGAAAAAAGTATATCCGATCTATTGCGGCCCGTTTATGGTGAAAACATATCTCTGCTCTTACAAAAATTTTTTTCGGGAAATCGTTTGCTTGCTGATGCACATATAGAGAAAGAGCAAATGGTGTTGATTGGAAAATGCGGACAAAACATGCATGGCTTATGTAGTATCAGCGTTTTTACCAAAGCACCCAATATCTCCTTTTTAGTTTCTGTAGTAAATATCACACTACAGAAAGAAACGGAAGAAAAACTGATCAACAATCTCATTCAACAAACCCTGCTGGCAGATATCTCTCAATCCTTTTTATCACTGCATGATTTTGAGAAAAAAATTATGTTTAGCCTTGATAGTATTGGTAAGCATACCGGCGTAAGCAGGGTCTATATATTTGAAGATAGTGCAGATGGTACGTCGACAAGCAATACCTATGAATGGTGTAATGTTGGAGTGGAGCCTCAAATGGAGCAACTGCAGGGTGTTCCCTATGAAATCATTCCCTCCTGGAAAAAAATTCTAAATGAGAAGGGTAGGGTTTTCTCAACGAATATTCAGGAGCTTCCGGAAGATCTTGTTGCAATTCTTGAACCTCAGGGAATCAAATCAATCCTGATACTTCCTCTTTTTGTAGAAAATAAGTTCTTTGGATTTGTAGGATTTGATGAATGTGAAAGAAATAAAATCTGGCAAACAGATGAGATTGAATTGCTGAGAACGATTGCCGGCATCATCTCCAATTCTTTCGAGCGCAGGATTTTCCAGAAAAAATTATCTGACAGCGAAATACGGCTAAAGCTAGCCATTGACAATACAGATACCTGTCTTTGGGACTGGAATATTGTTACGGGTGAACTTTTCTTTAATGAGATCTGGCAGCAAATGATCGGATATGAAGCACATGAAGTAGCACCCGATATCACCGGATGGGAAAAGGTACTGCATCCGGAAGACAAGGAGCGTGTCTTATCGGAATTAAACGATCACATAAACGGAAAAACAGAGGTTTATGTTAGTATATACCGAATCATAACGAATTCGGGAGAGCCTAAATGGGTAATCGATAAAGGCAAGGTGGTTGAATTGGATCCCAACAGAAAACCGCTGCGCGCAATCGGAACCATCATTGATATTGACCGACAGAAAAAAATTGAGGAGGAATTAAGAAGTCTGAATATCACAAAAGACAAACTGTTCTCGATCATCGGACACGACTTGCGAGGATTGATTGGAACCATTATGCAGATATCAGAAATGGTATCAGAAAAAAATTCGTTGACTGAAGAAAATCTGAACTACTTCCTTCAGTCTCAAAAAGAGCTTTCGCAAAATACATTTCATCTTCTGGAAAATCTGCTTAGCTGGGCAAGATTTAATCTTGAACAGATCAGATACAATCCCCAAAAAATATTATTAACCCAATTGATAGACGAAAGTATTCTGGGGGTAAGATATAAAGCCATACAAAAAGGAATTGACATTATTACCCATTACAGCAGCGACCATCATGTAAATGCTGATGAGGAGATGATTAAGATTATTATAAGAAACCTGTTGAATAATGCAATTAAGTTTACCCAAAAAGGAAGCGTCAATATATCATGTAAAGAAACCGGAAACAATATAGAAATAAGGGTAGCCGATACCGGCATGGGTATTCCGGATGAAAGCCTTGCGATTATATTATCTGATAACGAATATCATACTACGCCCGGAACTTCCAATGAAAGAGGCTCGGGCTTGGGCCTGAAATTATGCAAGAGTTTTATCCATCAGAACAAAGGCAGCTTTAGTATTCATAGCGCCGTTGGAAAAGGATCCCAATTCATATTTACCTTACCCAAATCATAGATTGAGCCAATCAAAAATCACTCAACTTGGCTATACTTGGCTATGGCCAAAATCATTTACATCAAGTAATTTGCGATGCATTTATATATTATTCATTGAATATATTATAAAAACACCCGGAAACAGCAAATGATATTGTCTCATTTGCTGTTTTTCTATTTACAGCCTCGTAATTTTGTCGTTCATATATTTTAAGGATGAATTATTCTGCTTTCTACAGGTCTGTCTACCGGATATTGTGGGTCTATTTGCTGGGACTGTTCATTTTTCAGTTTTTTCGGGTGTTTTTGGTGATAAGCTATGCTTCCTGGGACCAGTTGTCTAATTATAAATTAGACCTGGTCAAAGCGTTTTTTTATACTGGATTTAAATTTGATACCGTTGTTTTAGCCTATATACTTGTGATCCCATTTGTTTTGTCTCTTGCCGGCATATTCATTGCTGAAAAAAAAGAAGGCTTTCACAAAATAAATGGCAAAATATTGTTCTTTCTTTCTGTGGCCATTTATACTTTAACCATCATTCTGCTTACCTGCAATTATTTCTATTACAAATTCTTTCAGAACAATTTTGACCTTCTTGTATTCGGATTGTTTGATGATGATACAAAGGCGGTCGCCTATTCAATGTGGACAGACTATCCTGTCATCAGGATTCTTTTAAGCTGGTTGGCGGCCACTATTCTTTTATTTTTTATTTTAAAAAGGATCAGCAGAAAGGATATCGTAGTTACGACCGGAAATAATCATTGGCGAAATGGAAGCTTGATAATGGTAATCATTGGGCTTTTTGGATTAGGTATGCGGGGGTCACTGGGAGAATTTCCAATAGAGAAAGATGATGCCACCATTTCAACGAATAGTTTTATCAACAGCATCACCATGAATGGTGTTTTTTCTCTTAAGGATGCCTGGGCAGATTATCATAATTACACAATATCGGCCGACACCTTATCTGTACTATCAAATCACGGATATGCAGATAAAAAAGAAGCCATTAAGGATCTTGTTTCCGAAATAAAAAATGATGATTTTTTTTCCGGCACAACACAAAGCTCTGTTTTTCTGGAAAAAAATCCTCCGCATGTGGTCTTTTGTCTGATGGAAAGTATGGGCAATTATTATTTAGATCTGGACTCAGACTCTTTAAACCTGTTAGGTGAATTAAAAACGCAACTTAAAGACTGTATTGTATTTAGAAATTTTACTTCGGGTAGAAACAGCACCATTCATTCTTTAGAGGGCCTTATGGTAAACACACCTTTAACACCTCTTTCTCAAACTAGTTTTGTTAAAAAATCTATGGGAAGTTCGGTAGCAAAACCTTTTCTTGACAAAGGATATGAAACACATTTCATAACAGGCGGAAAGCTCGGATGGCGAAATCTGGGCAGATATGCCACCGCTCAATATTTTAATAACATAGAAGGTAGCGCCGGCATGATGGAAAGATTTCCTAACGCTTCCGCCGGTGAATGGGGCGCATTTGATGAGTTTGTTTTCCAGCGGGTATATGATATTTTAAAAAACGCAAAAAAACCACAGTTTATTTTTGTATTGCTGACCTCTAATCATACCCCTTACCAATTGCCCGATAACTACAAAGCATTTAAAATTAAGTTGACAGACTCAATTAAAAAGGTCCTTCGTTGCAGTGAAGATATCGCTATTAAAAATTTTACGGCTTATCAGTATGCCAGTCATTTTCTCGGGACATTCATTAAAAATATACGTTCATCGGAATTGGCGGAGAAAACGATTGTTGCCGCAACCGGAGATCACAATACTTTAGCTGTTTTTGATTTTAATGATGCCAGTACGTTTATGAGATATAGTGTTCCATTTATTTTGAGCATCCCGAAAGAATACAGACCCAAACAAATTGATGCCGGCAGATTCGGATCTCATAAGGATATTTTCCCTACGATTTTTAATCTCTCTCTTTCAGATGCTAATTATTTTAAATCCGGTAACGATCTCTTTGGTTCCGGCGATGCTCTTTATTTTTCATTGAATGAATATAAAAATGCTTTTGATAAAAATGGTTGTGTGCTCTTAAACGAGCCGCCTCTTTATTATAAATGGAGCGGTAATACGCTGGTTGCCTGCCCGGAACATAAAGGGATGCCACATTCAGTTTTGTTGAAACACACTAAAGCTTATCGTGCATTGCTTGAACTCGAAATCAAGAAACAGCTATCTAAATAAATGTATGCCTCGTGTATTATTGCAGGTTAAACAACTCGCCCCAGTGTGTTGTATACCTTTTACTGCGATGCTCCCTTCTCATTTTCCAGTTACGGGTTAATCCGGTTGCCCCATATTTGATCATATCCTCGCGTATCCCAAAATTGATATTATCAATGGCTTTTAATAATTCTTTACGGGCCGCAATATCCTCTTCATAAAATAAATTTCCCTGTATGGAATCATCCGGTACGATATCTCCCAATATAACGCCGGCTTTGATATAACGCCGCCCCTCCATAAAAAGAGATTCTACCAATGGCATGGCATAACCGATAATTTGTCGGGTGTCTGCTGTCGCCATCGGCAGCCGTATATGTCTGTGTGCTGAATCGGTTCTATACTCAGTATGGTGAGAGGCTGCCGGTCGACATACGACAAAAACATCCATACTCCCCGCCGCACCATATTGTCTCCGAAGCTTCTCCGCAGCTCTTGTTACATAAGTAGCCACCGCTTCTTTTATTTCAGATAATATGGTTACGGGTCGACCAAACATGCGGGTGGTAGCAATCATCTTTTTCTTTTCCAACGGATCTTTCAACCCAATGCAAGACGCCCCATTCAACTCCCGGATCAATCTTTGTCCTACTACCCCTCCCATATTTTTTTGTGCCCAACCTTCATTCATCTGACTCAGTTGATACGCCGTTTCAATACCATACATCTCTCTCAACATATATGCATATCGTCTGCCTACCCCCCATATATCTTCAACCGGTGTTTGTTCAAGCGCTTTTCTGATATCTTCCTTTGTCTGTAATACCACAATGCATCCCGTAGCTTTCTTGTTTTTTTTGGCAAGACGATTGGCAACCTTGCTCAATACTTTGGTCGCCGCCACGCCAACAGAAACAGGAATGCCGGTCCATTGCTCGGTTACACTGCGGATCTTTTCTGCGAAAGGATATAAAGAGGCGGAGGGAATATGATGAAGATCTACAAACGCTTCGTCTACCGAATAGACTTCCACCTCTTTGGTGCCGGCAAGCCAACGCAACGTATCCATCACCCTTCTGCTGATATCTCCATACAAATGATAATTGCTGGAAAAGACAGCAACCTTATTTTGCAAAATCTTTTCTTTGTTTTGAAAATAGGGCTCTCCCATCGTAATCCCCAATGCCTTGGCCTCATCGGTTCGCGACACAATACATCCATCGTTATTGCTTAATACCACAACGGGTTTGCCTTTTAACGAAGGGAGAAACAATTGCTCGCAGGAACAATAAAAACTATTACAATCAACGATGGCGGTCATATTTATAAGGCATGAATGGCATAGCGCACTACACCCCAGATTTTAAAATCACTGAACTCAGACAGATTGATGGGTTTATATCTGTTGTTTGCAGGAACCAAAAAAGAAGAAGTAAAATTTTGATGATAGCGCCTCACTAATAATTCCCCATTCAGAATCGCCACAATAATCTTTCCATTGGAAAGCTTTATCGACCGATCCACAATCAACACATCTCCCTCAAATATGCCGGCTTCTGTCATGGCATCTCCTTTCATGCGAAAGAAAAAAGTGGCCGGCTTATTATGGATCAGCTGCTCATTAAGATCAATCCCTTTTTCTGCGTAATCATCTGCGGCCGCCCCAAAGCCGGTGGCCTTCGCAGTAGGAACTTCCTGTTGTGTAAATGTCTTAGTGCCCTTATAGGCAGCCCCGAAAAATAACTCATCCATAAACGATAATTTCCATAAAGCTAAAATATTTAGCAATAAGAATGATAAAATTTTTAGTAATTATTTTTGGCTGTAATTATCTTCTGGATTGAAAAAATTCTTTCATGAGTCGGGCGCAGGGCTCTTGTAATACGCCGCTTCGGATTTGCGCTTTGGGATGAAAGGGTGATTGCCTGGATATTCTTCTATGGCCATTTTTCTCATCATCAGCACCCCACACAATAGCTCCAATTTTACTCCAGTAGAGGGCGCCGGCACACATGAGGCAGGGCTCAACAGTTACATAAAGCGTGGCATCGGGAAGATATTTCGCACCGATATAATGAAAGGCAGCAGTAAGAGCAATCATTTCGGCATGAGCCGTAGGATCTTTGAGTAATTCCACCTGATTGTGTCCGCGGCCAATGATCTGTCCGCCCGCCACCACCACAGCCCCCACAGGCACTTCTCCTTTGTCAAAAGCAATATGCGCTTCCTTCAATGCCTGTTGCATATAGTATTCGTCGCTTCGCTCCGCTATAACAGTATGATCATGCCGCATGTATACTATTGTTAAGATGCTTCTGTATTATTATCTGTATCGTTTTCCGGAAGTTCATTCTGCTCTTGGTTTCCGGTATCCAGCACAACGATCTCCTGATCTTCGGGCAACAGGTCTATTTCTCTGAGATGTTTTTCCGGAATCAGTTTGCTGGTTTTGGCCTCCAGACGTCTGATTGTCTCAAACCTTCCAATAATAGTGTTTCCTTTTCGGGTACCCTCTTTCAAACTGTTCATCGCACTTTTGTGTGCCTGCGTGGCCGAATGAAGTGCTGATTCAATTTTATCCATGTCCTCAAGGAAAGAAACAAATTTATTATACAGCTCACCGCACTGCTTAAAGATCTCCTCTACATTTTTTACCTGATTTTCTTTTTGCCAAAGGATCTTCACCACTTTAAGTGTTGCCACCAATGTAGTGGGTGTGATAAGCACTACTTTTCTTTTGAGTGCATTATTGAATATTTCAGGATTTTGATTCAGCGCCAGTGTTAAGGCCGACTCAACGGGCATAAACATGAATACATAATCGGGCGTAGTAAGTCCGGCCAGCGTTTGATAATTTTTATCCGCCAGCTTATCAATGTGATCTGTTACGCTTTTAAGGTGTTGTTTTAAATACATCACCTTCTCATCGGCAGTGGATGCGTTGAAATAATTCACATAAGCCGTCAGAGAAACTTTGCTATCAATGATGATACATCTTCCGTTAGGAAGCTTTAATATGAAATCAGGTTTTCTGTTTTTATCCTGCTCATCGTCGCGATACATTTCTTCCCGGGTATAATCAATATATTTCTGTAATCCTTCTACTTCCAAAATCATATTCAGTCTGTCTTCGCCCCAGTTGCCCTGCATTTTTACTTCCGACTTCAGTGCGGTTGCTAAATTTTTGGCATCCTCACTCAGCTGATTGTTGAGTTTATTTAATGACTCAATCTCTTTTTTAAGAGAGGTAATATCCTGTATATCTTCTTTTCGGGTGTCCTCCACTTTTTTCCTGAATTCATCTAAGTTGGTTTTTAGCGGATCCAAAATAGTATGAAGCTCGCGGCGGTTCTCTGACACAAAATTCTTTTTCTTCTCTTCCAGGATTTCGGAAGCCAGATTTTTAAATTTCTCCTGAGAAAGATTGTGTAGTTTTTCTAGCTCTTTATTAAAGAACACTACCTTGTCATTGAGGTGTTCTTCCTGTTTTTGAAAAGCGGTGACTTGATTTGATAATTCTTTTATCTCCTGGTCTTTGTTTTGCAGCGCTATTGTAGCATCTGATAATTTATTATTAACGATATCAAATGTTTCCTTCGCTACATAATTCGTCTCTACCTCTGTTTTACTTAATTTTTCTTTCGACTCTGCGGTAAGTTTTAATACTGTATTATTGGCGGATTCCAGTCGCTGATTCGCATCCTCTAATGATTTAGCAATATTCTCATGCAGTTCTTTTGAAACAAATTTTTGTTCCACCTCTTGTTTAGATAAACGGCTTGCGTTTTCCAGTTGAAGCGTAGCGTATGCACTATTTTTTTCATCAAACTCCGCTCTAGGTACGAAGCGCTGCTGCATCGATAGTTTTAAAAGGATATAAACAAAGGCCGCACCGATCAAAAGGCCTGTGAAAAGATAAAGGATCATAACTATGTATGTTTGTTTTTAAAGTAAATCATGTAAAGCTTCATACGGGTTGAGCCAAAAGTATTTGTTCCATGTTCGTAATATCTTTTAACAAGGGCCGATGATAATAAATACCAAAGTTCGTGCCTTTCCGGATACCTCTCACAAACAAATAATATACACCCCCGAAATGTTTTTCGTAGTCAAAGCCGGGAAGCCGTTGCCTTAAATACCGACAAGCAGCAAGACAATACAGATAATACTGCAAATAGTAATTATGTTCTTCCATGGCGGTTGCCAGTGCCGCTGCATGATAGGCTTCCGCCTGATTCCCTAAATGGTTTGATTTCCAGTCGAGCAGATAAAACCTTCCGCCATGCTCAAAGAACAAATCTATTTTGCCATTCAGGATTCCCGTGAGACCTCCTTCTTTTCTAATGCGCAAAGGGATCTTGCCCTCTTCCAGCGATTCGGGGAATCTTTTCAGGTCAACATCCGTAAGGGGCATATCGAACTCCATCTCCTGAATACGGGCGGGAAACCCCACCTCATTCAGTGTAAATGTTTTTTCACCGTCCTGCAATTTTGTATGCACAATATGTTGAAGCATCTGCCATATCTTCTTTTCGGGTTCTTCCGTCTTGATAATGCCCGGATATCGATTGAGCATAATATTTATTTTCGGCAACCACTTAGCATCATCGGAAAAATCAATCCTTTCTAATAGTTCGTGCATAAAATTTCCGGCCTGTGCACCCGATCTTATTTGCCTGAAAACAAATTGATCATATATATCTTCTCCCGCCTCTGTTTTCACTCTTATCCATGTTTCGTGGGGCGGGTTCAGTCCGCTGTAACTGGTTTTCTGCCAGTATCGGTCGGGCAATTGAATATTGGGGATGTCTGTAAATTTATAAGACTCCGGCACTGGAATCGTTTCTGTGATTTCGGGCAAATCCAGTAATTCGGGGGGATTGGCATCCTGATTCACATGATTAGAAAACAGGGAATTGTTCGAATCTATATTTATCGTCCGGATATAATCGGTAGGCTCATTCAAGCTAAGAAAAGGCAAAAGCAGGTGGCGTAAAGAAGTAGTGAAGTTGATGCCATCTGTTGCCATGATATAACACTGATATTTTGCACGGGTAAGTGCCACATAAAGCAAACGCATATTCTCTTGTTTTTCCTGGAGCTCAGATGCCGTTTTAACAGCGGTCTGATTATTTCCCTTTAACAACGCCTTATCTGCTGTGTAATAATTGCCTTCATAAAAAAATTGAGTGGTCGTAATTTGGGGTATCATATACATGTCTAAAAACGGGGCAATCACGATATCATATTCAAGCCCTTTGGCACTGTGTATCGTTATGATCTTAACGGCCTGCTCATCACTTTCGATTCTTTGTAAATACTGATCTTCCGACTTTGTTTCGCCCTCAATCGCTTTTGTAAGCCAGTAGATCAGCTCCTGTGAATTATAATTTTTATCTGTTTCTGCCTGATGAAGTATTTCCATCAGCTGAAACACATCCGACAATACCCTGTCCGAATTTTTTATTTCTCCTTCCAGTTTTCTTTTGAGGAGTTCCACATCGGTGAGAAATTGTCTTAAGAAAAGATATACTCCTTTGTTTGTCCATATTTCCTGATAAGAACGAAACTGCTGAAGCAGCTGGTCTTTGTCCAGTCTGAATAACTGATGCCAATCAAAACCCGCAATGGTGGTGAGCATCGCACGATAGATATTTCCAATTTTTATATTTTCAACCGATTCCAGGAGCTGTAAGATCTCTTTCGCTTCAGGGGATTGAAATATTTTTTCATCACTTACGGATACAGAAGAAATGCCTTTTTGGGCAAGTAGTTTTCTGAGTAG
>JBKCGY010000141.1:0-7580 GCA_046303015.1 Bacteroidota bacterium
CATCAAAATACAAATCTTTTTGGTGGAGTCCGGATAGCAAACACATTGCTTTCATGCGTATGGATGAAGCAAAAGTTCCTTTGTTCCCCATTGTGAGTGAAGAAGGGGCGCACGGCTATACAGAAAGCACGCGCTATCCCAAAGTAGGCGACCCCAATCCGGAAGTAAAGATTGGCATAGCAAAAGCGGATGGCAGCAATACGATATGGGCCGACATCGATCCAAAAAAAGATCAGTATTTCGGAATGCCCTACTGGAAACTGGACGGATCTGCTTTGTGGATCCAGTGGATGCCCCGCTCACAGGATACACTTAAAATTTTTGAAATGAGCTTAGACAACAGCTCGCTAAAAGAAATCTATACCGAAACGCAAAAAACCTGGATTGATCTGGATGATCAGGGATCGAGAATTCAATTCCTGTCAGACAAGAAGCATTTCATATACCGAAGTGATGCCAGTGGTTGGAGTCATTTATATCTGCATGATACAAACGGTAAAAGAATACATGCGATTACTTCAGGAAATTATACGGTCGTTGATCTTTTACATGTAGATGAAAAAAAACAATGGGTTTATTTTACCTGCCGCAAAGACAACAGCACCCGCTACGATCTCTATAAAGTAAAACTGAATGGCAAAGATCTACAACGATTAACCTTTGGTGAGTTCACACATGAAGACATTCATCTGTCACCCGATGCTTCTTGCTTCATTACAACCTATTCCAATGCGACCACTCCCGATGTGATGGCACTGGTCAATAATAAAGGAAAAATAATTTTGGAAATCGCCAATACGAAAGGAGAAAAATTTGATCAAACGATCATTGCCAAAACAGAATTAATGCGTATCAAAAGCGAAGATGGCAAATATGATCTGCCCTTCAGAATGATCCGACCCCTACAATACGACTCCACCAAAAAATATCCTTTGTTGATTAATATCTATGGAGGGCCCAATGCCGGTACGGTTTATGATGGCTGGGATCTGCGTATGCAACAGCAATGGTGGGCCGCCGAAGGATTGATTCAGGTGGCGATGGATCATCGCGGCAGCGGACATTTCGGAAAAGAAGGCATGAATGCACTGCATCGAAATTTGGGTTACTGGGAAATGAAAGACTGGATCACGATCGTAAAATGGCTGATTAAAAATGCAGGAGTTGATCCTGAAAAGGTTTGTATCAGCGGTTTCAGTTACGGAGGATATATGTCTTGCTATGCCTTAACCTACGGAGCAGATTACTTTACGCATGGACTTGCCGGCGGCAGTGTCACCGACTGGAGATTGTATGACACTCATTATACCGAACGATTCATGGACCTTCCCTCAGAAAATCCGGAAGGATATAAATCATCGTCTGTGTTCACTCATGTAGATAAATACAAAGGCATGCTGCGCATTTATCATGGCACGATGGATGACAATGTACACGTACAGAACAGTTTGCAATTGGTTAAAAAGATGCAGGAAAAGAAAAAACATTTTGAGTTTATGTTATATCCCGGCGGACGACATGGCTGGAGAAATTTACCCGCGCAGGATTCACATAGCGCCAATGAAATATCCGGATTTATTTATCAGTATTTATTGGAAAAAGACACACCTAAAGATGTTTTGAGATAACGCTAACTTACAAGGCATAACGTCTAACTTTTATGGTTTTGACTCATTGCTGTCCAGGGAAAATTTGAATTTTATGTTTTTAATCTGTTCATCCCTGTAAGCGATGTTGAAATTGAGCGATTTTTATTTCTACAAGCCCCCCTTTTGAAAAAATATAAGGCGGCTGTCCGGATAAAAATCACAATATGATGACTGAAATGTCCCGCAAAGAGGCAAAGAGCGCAAAGAACGTCATGTTGAGCGTCAGCGAAACATCTCTTGAAAAAGTCAAAAGTCAAAGGTCAAAACCAATTAAAACTTTTAGCTTTTGCCTTTTGAATTTTGACTTAAAGAAGAGATCCTTCGCTTACACTCAGGATGACGCCTTCGAAATGTGTGGCGCCGGCTAGGCAGAACGCGCGGAGCGATCGGGTCTGCCTAGATTTTTCTTTGGTTACTTTCTTTGTAGCGATGACAAAGAAAGTAACAGTAAAAAAATGAATATAGATTTTATCCTCCCCCAAACCCTCCCGAATGGTTCGGGACAAGCTCTCCAGAGGGGGATACGCACTTAATCAGATGGCACTCTAAGTAATTTTAATAAATTAACCGGACAGTAGTGGTTTTGACTTTTGCCCTTTGACTTTAAAAAGAATTCTCCTTATATAAACGAAACCACTGACGTATAATGCCAGAACTTGAATGGTTCGACCCGGGTATATATAGGATTTCCATGACTGTCAAAATTGGCTTTCACCAGGACATACCATTTTACCCAGCGATAGCGCTTATCACCATCACCAAGCTTTTTGAAATAATAATTATCGCCTAGTATTTGAATAAACTCCTCCAGGTTTTTTTCATTGAGTTTAGCCCTCACAAAATAAAAAACCATATACGCTATAAATCTGTAAACAATCCAGAATAAAAGTGCATAAGAAATCAAATAGAAAATACCACTAACGGCTTCAAATCCATTAGATAAAATTTCAAAAAAACTAGGTCCCGATAAAATAAATGATTGCAGCATAAAAGAGTTGGCTCATTGTCAGATGCTCTTCAGTGGGGACAACCATTTTCAAAGGGTGACGATAAAGAAAAGATTGTTGAAGTAAAAATAAACAAAAAATGGGTACAAATTCAATCCAAAAACAAATCTCGGTATAATGGTCCTCCCTGAACCACACTGTATTGGGAGAGATCCGTAATTCCTTCTTCTTTCAAAACATCTTCATCAAGCAGTAGTTTACCGGAGTATGAAGAAGATGGTTTGGAGAGAATGATCGCCGCAGCATCTGCTATAATTTCCGGGATACGACTCATATTTGCCAGGGCTTCTCCGCCTAATAAATTCCGCACGGCGGCCGTATCAATAGTGGTTCTCGGCCATAATGAATTGGCTGCGATACCCTCTTTTTTTAATTCTTCCGCCCAGCCAATAGTCATCATGCTCATATTGTATTTGCTTAAAGTATAAGCCAGATGATTACCGAACCATTTGGGATTCATATTTAAAGGAGGGGATAGTGTCAGAATATGCGGATTGGCTGATTTCCTCAGATAAGGAATACAGGCTTTGGTCATCATGAAGGTTCCCCGCACATTGATATCATGCATGAGGTCAAATCTTTTAGCTTCTGTTTTTTCCGTAGTCGTTAAGCTAATGGCGGAAGCATTATTGATCAATATATCTATTCCTTCAAATGTTTCAACGGCTTTATGTACAGCAGCTTCAATCTGGTCTTCATTTCTTATATCTAACTGAACGGCTAATCCTTCTCCCCCCGCTGCTTTCATTTCGTTGGCTGCTGAATAAATAGTACCGCCCAGTTTTGGATTTTCTTCTGTACTCTTTGCAGCCACCACAATATTGGCTCCTTCTCTTGCCAACCGCAGCCCAATTGCTTTCCCGATTCCTCTGGAAGCACCTGTGATGAATATGGTTTTATTTTTAAAATACATCTGCTTATATTCTATTCTATTAAAGATACTGATTATATAGAGAAGAAATTTTATATGGCTTGCTATATTTGTTTACATTAGCCATAATTAAATAAGTGGTTATGTATGAAAAAAGAAAAGAACCCCTTGCGCCTTCGCATGTGTTTTGGAAAAGAATAGGAAAGAATATAATTTTTACTACCATCACGATATTGCTATCACTTGCAATGGGAACTGCCGGCTACCATTATTTTGCTACTCAATCCTGGATCGATTCTTTTCACAATGCATCCATGATATTAAGTGGTATGGGTCCGGTTATAACCATAACATCTGATACCGGAAAAATCTTTTCTTCTTTTTTTGCTCTTTTCAGCGGCCTCATCATTGTAACAAATATGGGTATTCTTTTAGCACCGGTGATGCATCGTATTTATCATATGATGCATATAGAAGAGGATTGATCTCGTGTTCTAATAAATTAAGAAAAATCAAATAGCAACATTTTACTTATCTTTCATTAGCTAAATCATATAATCATGATTCGACTTCTCTCTCTTACCACTTTGCTGTTTTTGTTTTCCATAGCTCATTTGTCAGCACAAAAAAAAGAAATGACTTCAGCATCCGTCATGGGTTCTGTAATGGTTTCAACTGATGGCGAATCTGTTTTTTACAATATGGGTGGACCAGGAATAAAGTTCACAAAAGATAAACTGTCGATCGGATTCAATATGCTTCCTTCATTAAGATTTTTTAAAGATGATCCTCGTCCGCTGGTTACTCCATTGCTGGGTGCCGGACTGATAATCGGATATAAAAGATTCATTATCGGGATGCCTGTTTATTATCTTGCCGCCAAAACAACGTGGATCATCTCTGGAGGTGTTGGCGTGAAACTTGGCAAATAAATATCAAACAGAACGAACATCCAACATATCTCTCAGTCCGTTACCTATGAGATGAAAGGCAAAAACGGTAAGCGCTATGGCGATTCCAGGCGCTAATGCCAATGCGGGATTTTGAGTAATAATAAAATTATATTGCTCCTTCATCATTAGCCCCCAACTGGGTTGCGGAGCGGGAATACCCAACCCTAAAAAGCTCAATCCCGCTTCCAGCATAATGGCGGTGGCAAAGTTAGCAGCAGCCATTACCCATACCGGCCCCATGATGTTCGGTAAAATATGTCTGAACAAAATTCTAAGATGAGAAAACCCTAGCGTTTTTGCAGCTTCCACATAAGGCAGCTCTTTCACAATCATCACCTGTCCTCTCACCATACGAGCTACATTCACCCATAAACTCAATCCGATCGCTAAAAAAACCTGGGCAAACCCTTTACCCAATAATAACATCACGCCAAACACAAGTAACAAAGTGGGCAAGCTCCAAACCACTTGCACAAACCACATAATACATTTGTCAACAACCCCCCCCCAGTAACCTGCCGTCGCACCTCAACATATTCCAATTAAGATTGATACAATCATGGCAACAGCACCCACACTCAAACTGATCCTGGCTCCCACAAGCAGTCGACTTACGATATCACGACCAAACTTATCAGTGCCTAACCAAAAAACTTTTTCTTCTATACATTCACCCCGCCGACATTTATCTGTAATGAATTTTTTTTCTTCTGTAATCCCATCATCAATATATTTCTGAGCAATTAAGGTATCTCCATGTAAAGAATAAGACACAATCGGAATCCATTCATAGACATCTGCTTTCCCGTAACATATTATCTCCCATATATTCTGGCGAATCGCCTCCTGCTTTTTTTGCTTGAAAAACAACTGGCGGTATCCTGGTTTTTGTCCCCCTATCTCTACCACCATACGATTAGCATTCGGGCTATTGTCAGGTGCTATCAAATAGGAAAAAATTGCCAAAGAAGATATTAGCAGTAAGAAAAAAATTCCGAAGCACAAACCCTTATGTCGGAGGATTTTTTTGATCATCTTTATACGTGATTATAAGATCAGAATGGATTTACTAAGATGAATTTAATACTAATTAGCGCACCCTTCTTCCTTTCCAGGTATATTTTGTAAAGTTTCCCAACAAAGCTGCGAAAACCATATATGCAATATGCAGCGGTTGAAAAGCGATAAAATAAAACAGCAACTTTTCTTTACTGAAAAATTTAGATACAGGATAGAGAAATATCAACTCAACAATAATTTTAATTGCCATTGCAAAACCTGTTATAAAAAAGAGGTTAGGTAAAAAGAAACTTCCTGCCATTAAACTAAGAAGCGCCAGATTAAAAACAAAAACAATAAGCAATATCAGCTTCAACGTTTTTTCTTTATAATATTTGCCTTTACTAGCCCAACGAATCCTTTGCATTAGAAAAGAAAAAAGACCGGATGTGCCCTTCGTGGAAACAATGGCTTCTTTCATACCGCAATAACTGATTTCTTGAGGAAACTTTTGTTTGATCTTTTGCATGAGTAACATATCGTCGCCACTGGCAATATGATCTGTCTCGGCAAACCCCCCTACTGTTTCGTAGGCAGATTTACGATAACACAAATTTGCTCCATTGCTCATGGTATGAATGCCGGTATGTACAGAAGCTGCCGTAATACCCTGTAACATCATGAAGTCGAGAGACTCGAAGATCTGCAAACATCCGCCCTCATTATGTATGGTAACCGGGGCGGCGATGAAGGCACAATGTTGCTTACGGATCATTTGATCAAAACAACGAAGCCAATCCGGCGGAACGATACAGTCTGCATCCGTAGTAACGATATAATCTCCTGAACTCTTTGATATACCCAACGCTATCGCTTGTTTTTTATATGCTTGATTGCCCGAAGCCGGTTGATCTTTTAGTTGCAGTAATCGGATATTATGATAACTCTTTACAACAGCGGCCGTATCATCTTCACTATGATCATCTACTACAATAACCTCATATAAATTAGGGGGATAGTTGATGTTTTGAATACTATCAAGACACGCTTTGATATTCTCTTTTTCATTCCTTGCGGGAATGATGATACTGAAGGATATAGCAGGGGGCTGATTTTTTAGTGCTGCCGAACGGATCAGTATATTATATCCATGACGATAATATAGAAGGATCAGCACATACAGGAAAATCAATAGCCCTACAATTATCATAAGAAACATACATGCAAAATAATTATTTAAGCATGGTCGTTAAAATATATTACTGATTAGATTTGCTTATGCCCCGATCCAAAAAGAAAAAGAAACGCAATCTTATGATTACTATACTGATGATCTCCATACTTCTCATTGCAATTGGCATAGTCATCTTTGACCGTTTTTTGTATTTTTTGGACACAAGAGAAGCCTATCATCCTTCCTTTGGCATTCGAATCCCTAATGGTTATACCGTTCACGGCATTGATGTTAGTCGACACCAGGCACGAATAACCTGGGAAAAAGTGGCGACGATGGAGTCGATGGGTAAGAAAATTCATTTTTGTTTTATAAAGGCTACACAGGGTAATTATAAAATCGACCCCTATTTTGAGAGAAACTGGCAGCATTCAAGAGATGCCGGATTGATCAGAGGGGCTTATCACTATTTCGATCCGAAAATAAAAGGAGATGTGCAGGCAGATTATTTTTTAAAAACCTATGAAAGCAAGCCGGGAGATCTTCCTCCCGTACTGGATGTAGAAGAAACAGGCAATATTCGGGCTGAGATCATCAGGAGAGAAGTCAAAAAATGGTTGGATAAAGTAGAAAAAAATACAGGTGTGAAGCCATTCATTTACACGCATACTCAATTTTACAGATCAATACTGGGCGAAGTATTTGATGTTTATCCTTTTTGGGTGGCGCATTATCATGCCGGGGATGAGCCCAGGATTTTCAGAGACTGGCATTTCTGGCAGCATAGTGAAAGCGGCTATGTGAATGGCATTAAAGGGAAAGTAGACTTCAATGTTTTTTCGGGCGACAGTTTGAGTTTAGAAAAGTTGAGAATTGTGCATTAGTCTATTATCTCAATAATATCGTTTGTCCACGTTTTTTAATGAT
>JBKCGY010000142.1:0-15900 GCA_046303015.1 Bacteroidota bacterium
AGACAAGAATCAACATTATTTAATGTGATTCAGATGAATGCGGCCAGAAAATTTCGGTTGACCCGGGGTTGGAATTGGTATGCAGACCTTATTTTCCAGCAGGCAACAGCAAATGCTCCGGTCAATTTGCCTTTAGTTATAACAAGAAATAGAATTGCGTATGAGGGGACTCATTTTAAACAACTTAATTTGAGTACGGGTTTGGAAATACGGTATGTGAGTCCATTTAAAGCAGATGGATATTCTCCTGTTTTAGGTCAGTTTTTCTTTCAAAATGATACGGTCATCAATAATTTACCTGATATTTCGGCTTATTTACATTTTAGAATCAGAAGTTGGTATTTGTTTGCCAGAGCTGAGAATCTGAATGCGGTTAGTTTTGCCCCTCAATTTGGTTTTTTTGAAAATAATTTTGCTGCTCCTTTATATCCTATGCCGGGATTACTATTCAGAATAGGTATTTACTGGGGTATGGTCAATTGATTGTTGATGTCAGATCCTTTTCGTAAATTTGAATACGTGCTGAAAAGACTAATTATATTATCCTTAGCGCTATTTTATATCAATGCTTCTTCCGGCATAGGGGTGCGTTTCCATTATTGTATGGGGGAGTTGGTCTCTATGGCCTTTGGTCATGATACGGATCATAAGAATGCTTGTGGGGATTGCGGGATGGATACTAAAGAAAGTTCATGCTGTAAGGATGAGTCGATCTTGTTAAAAGTATATGACGGACATCACCCATCTTCCATTTCATTTAATACATTTAAATATCTTTTCGATACGAATTTTATCTTTTCTGGATCCAATAAAATGCCTTCGTACTCCGGATTTCAGTTTTCTATTGCTCATCATGAAAGTTATTCCGGTCGGCAAACCAATAAGCGGTATATCATATTAAGTGTCTTCAGAATTTGATTGTCTTTAGATCTGACAGTTTATATATTATTTCAATTATCAAATTATTTTTTATGAGATTCAAATTATCATTTTTTTTATTTTTTCTTTATATAAGTGCAGGTGTATCTGCACAACAGGTTACCCAATCCTTTTCCGTTTCCGGTAATTGCGGTATGTGTAAGAAAAAGATTGAGGCGGCTGCAACGAAGCAAGGAGTTACCTCTGCCAGTTGGGATAAGGCTACTCAAATGTTAACGGTAAGTTTTGATGCCGGGGCGGTTAACGAAGCATCTATTAAGCAGGCAATTGCGGATGCAGGATATGATGCTGATGGGGTGAAAGCCAGCGAGACCGTTTATGAATCGTTGCCGGATTGCTGTAAATACAGAGCCACAAAGTCTGCTTCCGGGTCAAAATCTGCCTGCTGTGTGAAAGATGGGGTGTGCAAAGGAGAAAAAAAGTGTTGTGAGAAAAATGGAGGAGATAAATCATGTTGTGCAAATGCTACTTGCGAGAAAGAAAATGGTTGTTGCAGTAAATGTGAGAAGGGCAAGGCTAAGAAATGTTGCGCAGCTGATCATAAAGATAAAGCCTGCGACAAGAAAGGCAGTAAAGATTGCTGTAAGAAAAAAGAAGGATGTAAATCAGGGGAGGGATGTAAGCATTAATTAATTGCGGGAGCCTTAAGCTCCCGCTAATTTTTTTATATAAAATGCCCATAACGAAAATTCGATACCAACTGGGATGAATATGTATAGGGCATTACATATGGTAATTAAAAGCAATAAAAAATAATCATTTGAAATGCCCATAACAGTGGGCTGATACCAATGGCGGATGAGAATAAAAGGGTATAACATATGACAATAAAAAAACAATAACGATTCACATATGAAATATTTCGTAACCCTTTTTCTTCTTATTGCATTTTCTTTTTATCTGCCTGCACAAACAATTGTTTCAGCAGAATTACAGGCAGCCGGATTAACTTGTTCCATGTGCAGCAATGCTATTCAAAAGGCTTTGAAGTCAATCCCATTTGTGGAAGAAGTGGAGCCGGATCTGAAGAACTCCTCTTTTCTTATTCAATTCAAGGATCATCCAAATGTTATGATCCAGGCTGTAAGAAATGCGGTAGAGGATGCCGGATTCAGTATAGCATCTTTGAAAATGAAAATTAAAAATGAGGCGGGCTCATTATCAAAGGTTCAACCTGTCTTGATTGGGAGGCAATTCATTTGTATCGCTGATATAGAATTAGAATCATGGAAAGACCAATCAATGATTGAAGTGCTCATTATCGATCGTCATTTTCTGACAGAAAAAAAATGGAAGCAGTACCAAAAATTAATCACGCAGTCGCAATGTGTACAACCGGCTCCGGCCAATGGTTTCATGTATCATGCGGTTGTAATCAAATAATATCCCATCAGAAATATTAAGGCTTTTTGTTTCCGGATTTTTTATCATCTTGAGGTATCGTAGCTTTCGGATTATTTTTTACAGGCTCTCCTGAACTCTTTTTGTCCTTTTTTGCTTCTTCCAGGATCTGATATTCTGCATCATTCAGGTCGCTTGAGGATTCGGGTGTTTCTTCACCGAAAAAATCTTCTGAATTGCCACTCCCTTCATTGCTATTCTGAGCATCTTCTGTTTCTTTAAATTTCTCAGAAAAATTTTCATAATCCATATTGCTTTCTATATTCATGCTTTCCGGCTGAATGAATGTGGCTTCTGTTTGTAGTCCTAAACTCTGATCACTATATGCTTTGCTGAAAAAATATCCCCAGATGGGTAATGCCATTCGGTTGCCTTCTCCTGTCATTTTTAAAAAAGGATCATCACATCCTACCCATACGCCGCCCAGTAACTGAGGTGTATATCCTATAAACCATGTGTCGGTATTCCCATTGGTGGTTCCGGTTTTCCCTGCAATATTCATGTTTAAGCCCATCCCTCTTAGCCGAATGCCGGTTCCGAAATTTACAACCCCCTGCATCATCTGGCACATAGTATAGGCAGCGGATTCACTCATGACTACTTTTTGCTTGGGGAGGTTGGTGTGAATCACGTTCCCGTTTCTATCTTCGATTTTTGTAATGTAGATCGGTTCAGTAGAAATACCATTACTGGGAAACATGGTATAACTCTGCATCATTTCAAACAAGCTTACATCAGCACTACCCAGTGCAATGGAAGGGAAAGGGGGCATGTCAGACTTAATGCCGGCATTCTGCGCAAATGTAATGACGGGTTTTACCCCAAACTGGTTGATTAGATAGGCGGCAGCGGGATTCTTTGAATAAGCCAGGCAATTAGCCATAGCACCCCCTTTTCCTGTGATTATTTTATCGCCCAACCTGATTGGGCCTGCAGGAAGCGGGGTTTCAGGAGTATATCCATTTTCAACAGCATAGGCATATAATAATGGTTTGAATGTAGATCCTACCTGTCTCTTTGTTCTGATGTTCACATGATCATACTTGAAGCTTTTATGATCGATGCCGCCAACCCATGCCCTTATTTCCCCTGTAAAAGGGTCCATCACCATGAATCCCGTCTGTATGGTCGTTTTATGATACTTGATAGAATCTAAAGGGGTCATGATTGTGTCTTTCTCTCTTTGCTCATTCCAGGCAAATACCGTCATTTTTGTTTGTGTATAAAATGATTTTTTGATAGTTGCCTCATCTATTTCTTCGGCAGTCATGTTTCTCCAGCGGTCGCTGTTTCTCATCGCATCTTCAAGAACCTTTTGCTGATCCTTCCATACTGTACCATTTTTAATGCCTGGAAGACTGCGGTAATATCTTTGCATTTCTTTTAAGTGTTGCTCTACGGCTGCTTCGGCATACAACTGCATCTTCGGATTGATCGTAGTGTAGATCTTTAGGCCATCTCTGTAAATATTATAGTTTTTTCCATTGACTTTTTTGTGCTCCTTGCACCATTTTTTCATCTCATCTCTTAATACTTCTCGGAAATATGGGGCGATGCCCGAATTCTCCTCCATTTTTTTATAATTGAGAGGAATCGGTTCAATTTTAATGCTTGTTGCTTCATCAGAGGATAGGTAATTGTTCTTTACCATTTGCTGAAGGACTACATTTCTTCTTTGCTGCGATCTTCTGGGGTCTCTTCTTGGGTTATAGATGGTATTCCCTTTCAGCATACCTACCAAAACAGCGGATTCGTTGATACTTAATAATGCGGGCTCTTTTTGAAAGAAGGTTCGAGATGCGTTTCTTATTCCATAAATATTATCACCAAAGGGAACGGTATTCAGATACAAGGCAATGATCTCATCTTTCGTAAAGTTTCTTTCCAGTTTAACGGCAATGATCCATTCCTTTATTTTCTGGAGAACCCTCAATGGCGCGAAACTGGAATAGTTTGTAAAAAGATTTTTTGCCAGTTGTTGAGTGAGGGTGCTTCCGCCTCCGTCTCTCCCCAAATTAACGATGGCTCTAGCCAGCGCAATCCCGTCAATACCTGAATGGTCGTAGAATCTTTCGTCTTCTGTAGCAATTAATGCATGAATGGTGTTTTTGGAGAGGTCTTTGAATTCAATATTGCTCCTGTCTTGCAAATAAAATTTTCCCATAAGGGTTCCGTCAGCGGCCAATACTTCACTTGATAGGGAGGCGGAAGGATTCTCCAACTCTTCCATAGAGGGCATGTCTCCAAATGCCCCCCAGTTGGCTAAGGCTATGATCAGCAAAAAGATAGTGATGCCAATAAAAAATAAGCGCCATAGTATGCGAACCGATCTCGTCATTTTATGTCTTAATGTTTGATAAACAAATGTAGGCCAAATTAAGAATGCCTGCTGTTTAGGAATATTTAAAACTTGTCTTTTACGTACTGTCGAATAAAGAGCAGATATTCACTCAGATCTTTTCGTGTCTTTAATATATTCAGATTATTCTCGGAAATAACGATAAGTTGATATTGTCTTGCCGAAAGCCAAGGAATGATCTTTGACATATTCGGCGCAATTTCATCATAATATCCCATGGAAGATCCCAGAGAAGCAAAAGGTCCGATCTCCAACCAGGGACTTTCATTTTTAGGCTCGTATAACTTTAATAAAATATCCTGCCCGCCCCTGGAAGCATTATTATATCTTTCTATGGCAATTTTGGCCTCGTTTCGATACACCTGATCCATTTGCTCAAAAACCATTAAAACATGGTAGGGTTCACTGGAGTTGTAGATATAGATCATATCCACTTTTACTTCTTTAAGAGGTTTTAGCTCGGCGGGATTGGGAGCGGTATTGGGGATCGACCCATGAATTGAAAGTTGCGTTCTTTTTTCAATACTACTCAGGATGGGTTCTATTCCTGATCGGGGTCTTTTTAGACTTATTGATATGCTTGGATATTGACTGATCGAAGGGAAACGATCTTTAGGATAGAAGATTTTGTGTTCAGCCGGATTGAGTGGTGGCCTTTCTTCATAAGGAAGGTCCAGTATTTTTTCGTCTTCTTTTTGGATATCTGTATTCAATAGAAAGGCAATGGTTTCTTTTTTTCGTCCAATTACGTCTTTAAGGGTAGTGGCTTTGGTCGCAATATCCGTGCCGGGATAATTCGATTCAATATAAGAGAGGTTGGTCAAGGCCATACTGTCTTCTTCATTGTGTAGATATCCCAGTGCTTCGAGGTATAAGATCTGAGGAGTCCAGTATGTTTTACCATACACGGAATCGGCTTTTTTCTTCTCCAACATAGCGGTTTTGTAATCGCCGCTATTAAATAGTTGGTAAATATTTTCATAAGGCTTGTTTTCCTTAGCCGGGTCTTTATCTGTTTTTTGCGGGTTTGTAGCTTTGGATAAGTAATTGGGATACTTTTCCTGCAACATCCCGTTGTATTTGGATGATAGGGCCAGATTCCCAGATTTCTTTTGAGTAAAGACCAATTCAGAAAGGATGGTATCTTCTTTGGTCGTATTCGGGAATCTCCTCAGTATTTCTTCCAGTACGGCCGTTGCCTGAGCGTAATCTTCCAATTTATTTTTGTAGATAATGAATTGCTGAAAAAGTGCATTTTCAATCTTAACATTTGATATTTTGAGCAATTCCTCTGTTAAAGGCAAATTGCTTTCCAGCGATGCAATGGATATTTCCTGCTCGTCTTCTACCTGTGTAGTATTGACAGTATTAACCATACCGGGTTGATCAATATCGCCATCGATACCTCCGGGATTTCCGGGCATAAAGTTTTGTTGCATGTTGATGGCGTCAATATCTGTTTGCCTACGCCAGTTATCTACATTTGGCCTTTTGCCCCAGCGGGATTTGAATTCCGTAAAACCTTTTGCTTTCTGACTATTATTATTAAAGTACCAGGTACCGGTACCGGTCGAGGTCTGAATAAACATGCCCTGATCTGATCCTGGCCTGTATTACTCCCTGCAGCAAGGGTAATGGGTGCGCTGCCATCCGCATCGATGTCTTTCATTCCCTTTTCTTTCCGAAGGGTACGGAGTATTTTTTTGAGCAAAAGATATCTTTCCTTTTCATTCAGTAAGGCTATTCGTTGCAAACTATCTTCCTTATTCACGATATCTATCTCTGCTACGAGATCCTTTAGTATTTTTTTTTGGGCTTCAATTTCAGACAACTTATCGGCTAATTGCGGGTCCTGGGTGTTTATGCTATCATAGGATGCCGATGACTGATAGTATTTTTTTTGTTGATAATAAAGGCTGGCGAGTTTAAGATATGTTTTGTTTTTCAGTTCACTGTTTTCCAGGTTGTACTTTGCGCTTTTGTGTAGAAGAACGATAGCCTTACTGGTGTCTTTTCTGTCGATGGCAACCCCCGCTGCCGCAAAAAATAGCACGTCCTCAAATCCATCAAACCTTTCCTTTTTAGACAGTTTGACCAACTCGTCAAAAGTGGCCTCCATATCATTGCCCTTACTATTCTTTACGATTTGCGCTTCATAAATTCTGGCATGAATATAAAGTACCGGGTCCGGACTGTGTTTTTTGGATCTTGCATAGTAGTAGGCAGCTTCATTGTTCTTTTGAAGTTCGGTGTAAATTTGTGCAAGCAAATATTCCCATCTGGATAGATCGGTTTTGTTGGTACAATTCTTCAGAGATCTTTTCAGATAAAATGCGGTGCTATCCCATTGTGCTTGCTGATAATAAACGTATGCCAGCACTTCATCAAGTGAACTATACAATCTTTTAGGGAAGTATTTATCTCTTTTTAGCAGATGACAAAGGGAGATTGCTTCAGGAAATAAACTGTCGGCGGCGTAGGTTTTTGCGATCCACAAGAGTGATTCGTTTCTGCTGGGTGGCCTTGAAAAGAATTTACGCAGGAATCCCTTTTTTTCTTTCGTGCTAATATTTAATTCTCCTTTTGTGGATCGGCTGTTGCTGCCCACAACAATGTTATATTCATCCTTCGACTTAGGGAAAAAACGATAATTTACAAATTGAAAGATCCTGTATGCAGAATCGAACTTACCCCAGTGAAAATAGGATCTACCCACCAGCATGTAGAGATTGTCTATATAACTATTCCGCAGGTCGTGAAGGACGATGCCGGCAGAGGCTTTGTAAATGATAGAATCCAATTCAGTAGAATCGGCCGCTGTCACTTGGGTTGAATAATTATAAAAAGGTAAGCGTTCGGTAAAGTCATCCCGATGTGCGATTTTGGCTTTAGCCAATATATTTTCGATCTTCAGGTTGGCATGGTAGTAGTAATTATAATGTGTAACCATCCCTTGGTAAACCTTTCTGGGAATGGTAAATTTAAGATCCTCTGATTTCTCTGATCGGAGCGTTCTGTTTTTATACTTTGCCGGTTTATCCAAAGGAATGGTATAGTCAGGCTGTGCGAATCCGCATATAGGGTATAAACTGCCTGCAAGACAGATCAAAAGAAAAGAAAACAGGCGAATTGTGGGCATCTTGTCCGCGAATTATTATGGGTTTATTTCAAAAATATTCGAAATCATCTTAAATTCAACTACTAAAATGATAATTTCGGGCATTAGTGACAAATTTCGTAAATTTTAGTCATGTCCAGATTATTTGATCATAATGAAACATTCAAGAGGTTGAGGAACCGTTATCGGCTTGTGGTTATCAATGACGATACTTTTGAAGAGGTCGTAACTTTTAAATTAACCCGCATGAGTGTATACATAACGCTGAGTGTGGTATTTGTATTGTTGGTTGGACTTACCGTGGCGTTGATTACTTTTACGAATTTGAAATATTATCTTCCCGGTTATGGAACCCAGTCTCAGCGTAAAGAACTGGTTCATTATAAGAAAAAAATTGATTCGCTTGAACTCTCAGTGAAGCAAAAAGATGTTTATCTTGGTCACTTGAAAGAAGTGCTATCGGGAGATATAAAAGCACTCTCTCAACTGGATACATCTGTGCTGGATATACCTGAATATGAGATTATAACACAGTAATTAATATTATATGATGCTAAAGAAAACAATATCAACTCCGTCTGAAAATGCCATCGAACTTACTACCATTATTGCGGCTGGCACCGAAATTAATGGCAAGATCAGTAGTAACGGGGACGTGAGGATCGATGGAAATTTCATTGGTGATATAAGAACGACCTGTAAAGTATATGTGGGAGAGAATGGTAAAGTGCAGGGTGATATTCATGCGCAAAAAGCAGATGTCATGGGCAAGGTGAACGGAAATCTGCATATAGCTGAATTGCTGAGTCTGAAAGCCAATAGTGAGGTTAAGGGTAATCTCTATACTGGCCAGTTGCTTGTTGACTCACAGGCTTCCTTTAATGGGGAATGTCACATGGGTAAAGCGGAGGCAATGGCACAGGTAGTTGCTATTCAGCAAGAAGTACAAAGCGTTTCCGGACATGTCTGATCATAAGGGGTCTTCTGACAATCGGTATTTACTTTTGAAATATGCTGGACTTGCCACGCAATGGATCATCATTATCCTTTTATCAATTTATGGAGGCAAGAAAGCAGATAATTGGCTTCGAGTTAAACAACCCTTTTGGGCATGGCTTTTACCTTTACTGAGTGTTTTGGGTATGCTTATCCACATTATCAGGGATACTTCAGTCTCTAAAAAGAAATAGTTTTATGAAAACGATGTCGTTCTATCGTCTTCTCAATCCCATTACTTTCTTTGTTTGTATACCCATTGGTATTATGCTTTATTTAGTAAAGTCTAGGATCGAGTCTATGGGATTGGATTTTCAGGTTCTTTTTTTCGGTAATCTAATATTGTACGCAATTACGGCACTGGCTCTCTTTTTTCATAAAAAAGGGATGGAAAATGAAAACCCGAATGTCTTTTTCCGGGCGGTATATGGTTCTATGATATTGCGTATGTTCTTTTGTATTGTTCTGGTTATGGTCTATGCTTTTTTGGCAGGAGATAAACTCAATAAATACGCATTGCTTTTATGTTTTATATTTTACTTTTTATATAGTTTTCTCGAAGTGCGCCTTGTTTTTAATCTTTTGAAAAAGAAGCGTTAATGCCAAAAAAAGAATATCCGCTTCATGCACTAGCCAATTATATACCGGATCAGGCTTTGCAGCCGGTTCTTGATTTTTTAAATACCTATAAGATACACCTGACGATCACTAAACATAGGAATACTTTGCTCGGAGATTATCGTCATGCCATAGGAGATACGCATCACCGGATAAGCGTGAACGGGAATTTAAATAAATATGCTTTTCTGATCACACTTTTACACGAGATCGCCCATCTGATCACTTTTGATCAATACAAGCATCGTGTTGCTCCTCATGGTAAAGAATGGAAGCGGAATTTCAGTGGTCTCTTGAAGCAGTTTTTACAATTACGAATTTTCCCGCACGACATAGAGGCGGCTTTGTCTGTATCCATTAATAATCCTGCTGCCAGTAGTTGCGCAGATGAATTCTTAATGCGGGTATTAAAAAAATATGATATCACCTCTTCAGGTTTTATACTTATTGAGGAGGTGTTGGAGGGAGAAGAATTCCGGTTGAAAGATGGTCGAATTTTTAAAAGAGGTGAAAAGTTAAGAAAGCGATATAAGGCAACGGAAGTTAAAACAGGTCTTGTTTATTTGTTCAATGCCATGTATGAAGTCCGCAAGGTTGTCCGCTCATCTATTGTTTAATTCGCTCGTACTAATTTTATCCCACATCATTTGAAATACTTTGCTTTTCAGATCTTCAAGATCCTTGGGTTGTAGGTCAGATGTGGTGATCGGATCCATAAAAATCATGTTGGCTTTCCCTGGTTTAAAATAGATGAATTTATCTGCAGGAAGCATTTTTTGGGTTCCAATAATAACTGCCGGAATAATAGGTGTTTTGGTTTCTATGGCCAGTTTGAAAGCCCCGTCTTTAAAACTCTTGAGTGGATTTGTGGTTTTATTTCTTGTGCCTTCCGGATAAATACACATATGAAGCCCGCTTGACAGCACCTCTTTCATTTCCAGATAACTTTTCTTTCGGCTTTTTTCTTCTTTTCGGTCAACCAACACACTGCCTCTTTTATAGATTAATCCGAAAAGTGGGATACGCGAGAGTTCAATTTTTGCTATGGTTTTGTTGCCGCCCGGTATACCGGGCGATGAGATTGGGATATCCATAAATGAGTTGTGGTTGCAGACAACAATATAGGTTTGTCCATTTACAAACTTTTCTTTACCCCAAATTTTTAATCGTATGCCAGCAAGTGGAAGGTATATGGCCATCCAGTATCTACTAAGTCTGATAAAAAAAACAGTTCTTTTGGGCTCAGGAAATATGCCAAGCAATACTACGGGTATCAGGATGATCATCATGGTGAGAAAGAACCAGATCAGTGCCCAGATCGCACAAAGTGTATATATAATTCTATCTAAAACTTTCCTCATGATAATATCTTATGGGAGTTTCCAGTCGATAGGCATTTTGCCATTTTTGACAAGATGTTCATTCGTTAAAGAAAAATGTTTACACCCAAAAAATCCTTTGTCCGCGCTAAAAGGGGAGGGGTGTGCAGCCTTAAGAACGTAATGTTTGGTCTCGTCAATCAGTTCCTGTTTTTGTTGTGCAAATTTGCCCCATAAAATGAAAACAATGCCTTCTTTTTTATCGGATAAAGTACGAATGACATTGTTCGTGAATTCTTCCCATCCGATCTTAGAATGACTAAGGGGTTCATTGGCTCTTACGGTGAGAAATGCATTTAGTAATAATACACCTTGCTCGGCCCATTTGGTTAAGTTGCCGAATCGGGGGGGCATTCCGATTCCTAGGTCGGATTCTATTTCTTTGAAAATATTAATAAGAGATGGAGGAGGCTGAACGCCCTCCGAAACTGAAAAGCATAATCCGTGTGCCTGTCCGGGGCCATGGTAAGGATCTTGTCCGATTATAACAACCTTTACCTTTTCAAAAGGCGTCAGGTTAAAGGCGTTAAAAATCAATTTTCCGGGTGGGTAAATGGTTTTGTTTTGATTCTTTTCTGTTTTGATCATGGTCACGATCTGCCGAAAGTAATTTTTAGCAAATTCTTTGTGCAACACTTCTTTCCAACTATTCTCTATCTGAACATCCATGATTATTGTCGAATTAGTAACGCTAAATGATGATGGTGAAAAGTTAAGTCTTCTTTTTTACATTGGGCTCCTGAACTTACCATAAAAAACAAACGAGACACATGGTCTCGTTTGTTGGAGTGATCCCGACACGATTCGAACGTGTGACCCACAGCTTAGAAGGCTGTTGCTCTATCCAACTGAGCTACGGGACCTGTTTGGGGTGCAAAGATAATTTGGATGCTCTTTGCTTCCAAAATAAGTCTCGGTTTTCATTGATTGCCGGTTTTTTTCGAAAGAACTGTCACAATTTTTAAAAAAAAATTGAAAAAACTTGCATATCTCAAATCAACGGCTAATTTTACATAATACTACTGTAAGTACCCATTTAATCCGATCTCCTCCCGAAATTCCGAATGTCCATTTCCTGTGATTTTTTTCAAATCTGTACATTATTTTATTTATGAAAACTATTCACAGTGTATTCTTTGTTATTTCCTTCCTGTTAATCAATTCTTCTTCCTTTGCTTTAAGCCCATGGCCGGAAGTATCCATGCCTAAATGGGAAATTAAAGAGCAACGTCTTTCGGTAAGTTGGACAGCAGACTCAGATCTGTCTGATATCGTTTATTATATCGAGAAAAGTCATGATGGTAAGCATTTTACACCCACAGGTATTGTGCTTGGAGGCTTTCAAAATAATCATCAGTTTGAATTTTCCTATCGCCTGAAATACGAATCTGGTATGCATTATCGCATCAAGCAGGTGAATAAGGATGGTGCGGCCCGTGTGGTGGACCTAAAATCATTCTAAGATACTGTTGGTTCTCTTATAGGTAAATTAGCCGTCCTTATTCTTAGGGATGGCTTTTTTTAGTCAAAAGGCGAAACCAAAACTGTTGTCAGGTTATCATGGTTATCATTGAAGGGGTTGTCTTCCTCTGATTGTTCCTTCTGCTCTTTCAATCCTAAAGCGAACAAACATATCCTCTTTATACCAGGATTCTTTTCGGGTCTTTTGAATGACGTCCACATGGTGTGACATGCCGTAGGCAAATTGTTTCATCTTGGCTTTGCTTTCCCAAACCGAGAAGGTGGCTTGTTTTAAGAAGGGGGTTTCGCCAACGCCGATGGAAAAAATATATCCATCAGCCTTTCGCATATCGTTGGAAGCGCCTTCCACATGTTCCCAAAATCGTTTTCTTTTCGATCCGTGAATGGTGGCGCGGGTAAGTACGGCAATCTGACCCTCATAATCTGTCTTTACAGGTAGTTCCCCAAAAGGGTTTTCCCCATCCCAGCTGCCATGGCCTTCTATGGGTTTCAAGACAAGGGTGTAGAGTTCACAACCAAAGAACTTCCACCAGGCCGTAACAAATCGACCATAAATTTTTTTTCTTAATTGCTGAATAGCCAATGTGGTTTCATTTATAACTAAGCTGTCCTCCACGATGGCTAATAATCCATACTGCTGCCAGTCGGCCTTTTTGCTGAACGTATCTCCCTGGCCGCACCCCAGCGCTTTATGAAATTTCACTTTACGGCTAAGGATCAGGGGTATCCGGTGAAGCGCCATGGCAGTGAGCGCGAAGTAGATATGCCGCTTCTTATAGCGGGCAAAGGTGAGAAATGCGGTCATACAAAGCATGCAATTTAGGGTATAAATGCTGCTTTTACGGGTATTTCATTGTGGAAAATCTATCCGTTTTTTCCTGTCTGAATCGCTTATATTTGTCGCCTTTCAAAAAAGTAATAACCGTGCGATTAAAGAGTTTAGAAATCAAAGGATTTAAGAGTTTTGCCGACAAGACCATACTGAGTTTTGACGAAGGAGTGACCGGTATTATCGGTCCCAATGGTTGCGGTAAAAGTAATATCATCGACAGTATCCGATGGGTAATAGGTGAACAAAAGATCAGTCACCTGCGAAGCGAAAATCTGGAAAGTCTCGTTTTCAACGGATCGAAGTCCAGAAGCGCTTCCGGTCTGGCTGAGGTAAGCCTCACTTTTGAGAACACCCGCAATCTGCTTCCTACTGAATTTAATACGGTTACGGTTACCCGTAAATTTTATAAAAGTGGAGAAAGTGAATATAGGCTGAACGATGTGCAATGTCGTTTGAAAGATATCCAGAATCTTTTTCTGGATACGGGAGTAAGTACGGATAGTTATGCGATTATTGAGTTAGGGATGGTTGATGATATCATCAAGGACAAGGACAATAGTCGTCGCAGAATGCTGGAACAAGCTGCGGGCATTACGATCTATAAAACTAGAAAGAAAGAAGCGAAGTCGAAGCTGGATGCTACGGAGCAGGATCTGGCACGTATTGAAGATCTTTTATTTGAGATCAACAATCAGTTGAAGACACTGGAAAATCAGGCTAAAAAAGCAGAGAAATATCATGAGTTAAAGAAGGAGTATAAGATCCTTAGTATTGAATTAGCAAAGGCTGCACTGGAGGGATTTCAATTGTCATGGAAAACGTTGAATGAGCAGTTAGAAGCTGAAACCAACAGGAAGATTGAAATTGAGGCCGGTCTTGCTACAGGAGAGGCGGCTATGGAGCAAGAGAAGGCTGACTTTATTGAGAAAGAGCGCGAATTACAACAAAAGCAGCAGGATTTTAATGAATTATTACAGCAAGTTCGCATCAAAGAAAACGAGAAAAGCCTGGCTCAACAAAGTCTTCGCTTTTTGCAGGATAAAGAAAAAAATCTGAATGATGCTATTCAGCGAGATACCATTCAGCTTAAAGGGATAGACGAAAGTATTTTATTCTCTCAGAAACAATTGGCTGAAGAGGAGAAAGTATTACATGAAATAAGCGGTCAACTGGAGGGCGTGCGACAAAATGTAGATGCGACCCGGATCGTTTTTGATGAAAAACGTCTGGCAGTAGATACACTAAGAAAAGATAATCAGCAAATACAGCGGCAGCATTTTGATATAGAAAAGCAAGTGGCAGTTGCTGAAACCGGATTGCAGAATCAACAGCGTTTGTTAAGTCAGTTAAAAGATGAGCAGCAGGCACGTGCAGAGCAGTTGCAATCACTTGATGAGGAAAAGCAAAAGTTGATCCATGAGCGGGAGAATAAGACACAGGAATTATCTCAATTGCAAGAACAACATAATCTGACCAAAGATCAAATACTTGAAGCACAATCAAGCCTTGAGAAACTGCGTGCTGAACTGGCCGATGAAAATCGTAAACTGGATTCCAGAAGGAATGAGCATGCTTTGTTGAAAAGCCTGATTGATTCGATGGAAGGGTATCCTGATAGTGTAAAATTCTTGCATAATAATGCTCAGTGGAAAAGAGATGTTCCTTTACTGAGTGATGTGATGGTTTGTAAGGAGGAATATCGTACAGCTATTGAAAGTTTGCTGGAACCATATCTTAATTATTATGTGGTAGATCATTTACAGGAAGCCGTAACTGCTGTGAATCTGTTGCATGCCAATCAAAAAGGAAAGGCCAACTTTTTTATTCTTGATCAGATTCATGATCATCCACGTATTTCCGGTATCCCGGAGGGAACTGTTGCTGCATTGGATGTAGTAGATGTTGAAGACCGCTACCGTTCACTGGCTAATTATTTATTGGGGAATGTGATTATTGCTGCCGACCCTGAACAAATTGAGAAAGGATTTGGAGGAACGGTTCTCGATCAGTCCGGCAAATATTTCAGAGGAAAATATACTTTGAGTGGAGGTAGTGTAGGTTTGTTTGAAGGCAAAAAAATAGGGCGCTCTAAAAATCTAGAGCGCTTACATGAAGAAATTGTTTTGCAAGAGAAGGTAGTGCTTGATCTGCAGCATGCTATTCAGATGCGTCATAATGAAGTGATCGGATTCAATCAACAGTTGAAAGAGGTAGCAATTAAAGAAACGGAAACGGCTATCAATCAACTGATCAATAAAATTTATTCGGTTGAAAATAAAATTGAGAATCTGAATGCAAATGAAAGCAGGTCCGTACAGCGCATACAGGAACTTGAACAACAGATTACTCACTCAGATGGAACACTTGGAGACAATAAAAACAAATTAAATGAGGCCAATCAGCTATTGGCAGACATATCGACAAAGCTTCAGGAAGCAGAGGATTTGTTCAGAAGTGCTGAAGCTGCGTATAATCTTGCAAATGGTAGTTTTAACGAGATTAATCTGAATATTACCCGTCAGCAGAGTAAGGTGTCGGGTTTGGCGCAAGAGCTGGAATTTAAACGGAATCAGTTGCAAAATCTTAAAAAACAAATTGATGACAATACTTTGCAATTGAGCGAAACGGATACTCAAAAAGGAGATGCAGATGCTAAACTTAAAACGGCATCTGAAGAGATCGTTCAGTTGCTAGGTAAAAAAGAAATAGATGAGCGTGCGTTGAATGAGGCCGATCAGGCATATTATAATTTAAGAAATCTATTGGGCGATAAAGA
>JBKCGY010000143.1:0-5282 GCA_046303015.1 Bacteroidota bacterium
AATTACCATTCAGCGTAACTACAGGAAGTCGTTGGGAGATAATTTCCCGTTTATTTTGAAAAAGGATGCTGAGCTGACTCTGTGCCATCAATAAGTCAAAATTGCCGGCAATAATCTTTTCTTTTACAGATGCGATGGTCAGTGTAGTGTCAGGTTGTATATCCCCATTTACTGTGTATGCAATAGAAGGATCTCTTCCCATCAGATGATTCAGATTCGTATAAGCTTGTTTTTTGTTGTTCTTTAAATCGTATAGATTAGCTTGTTGTAAATTTAGATCGGTTTTTGCCTGGAGTAAATCTGTTTTGGAAGTCGTTCCGATTTTAAAACGATCTTCAGCGATCTTCTTTCTTTCTTCAAAAAATTGAATCGATTCCAGAAGCCCTTTTTCCTGTTGCTCGAGTTGGAGTATGAGCTGAAAGGTTCCGATAATATCAAAAACGGCGCTATTGATCTGTCGTCTGAAATTCAGTTCGCCATTGCGCTCCAGCTCTTCCAGTCGCTTCTTGGTAGCAAACATGCGCATTCCGTCAAAAATGCGCCAGCTTACAATAAAACCAGCATTAGTGTTTCTTAAAACGGCGCCATCGCGTTTAATTAATGTGCCATTTGCTAATTCCTGTTCGAGAGAATTGGAGGCAATGCCAATGGTGCTATTGAGACTCATCACTGGTAAAATTCCGGCAGTACCCCAATGGTTAAGAATGATGTTGCTGCGCTGATTGTTTTTTTCAACTTTGATCTGAAAATTATTTTCAATACCGATTTGTATGGCTTCTTCCAGAGTAAGAGGAGAAGACTGTGCCGCTACATTCAGGTAAATAAGAAAAGTCATGGTAAGGCCAAGTAATACTTTTCTTACTGATTTCAATATAAATATGTTTTCGCTGGAGTTCATTATGTTAATTTATGGCTTCTTCCATTTCAATTTCTTTTTCTCGGTTTTTTATTCTTTTGGAAGAGAGAAAAGAATACATGGCAGGTATAACGAGGAGGGTAAGAAATAATGAAAACAAAATACCTCCCACAATTACAACCCCAAGCGGAATACGACTGGTTGAGGCTGCGCCCAGCGATAATGCTAATGGTAAAGCACCTAAACTCATGGCCAGACTGGTCATCAGAATGGGACGAAGGCGCATCGTGGCGGCTTCAATCACTGCATGAAAACGATCCATTCCTTCTTGTTTTTTCTGATTGGCAAATTCCACAATAAGAATCCCGTTTTTGGTAACTAAACCAATCAGCATGATCATGCCAATTTGAGAGAATATATTGATGGTCTGATCAAATATCCAGAGGGATAGCAGGGCTCCTGCCATGGCCAGTGGAACAGTAATCATGATTATGATGGGATCAATGAAACTTTCAAATTGGGCGGCGAGTACAAGGAAGATCAGAATCAGCGCTAATCCAAATGCGAAAGATGTATTACCGGCGCTTTCTTTAAAGTCACGGGATGGCCCTGATAATGATGAGGTGAAAGATTCATCCAGTATATTTTTTGCAATGGCTTCCATTTCTTCTATACCATCACCAATCGTTTTCCCGGGCGCAAGTCCGGCACTGATAGTGGCTGATTTATAACGGTTGAAATGGTAGAGCGTGGGAGGGGTAGTTTCTTCAGTAATATGAACAAATTCGTCTAATGAAAAGAGTTGTCCGGTCGAAGATCGAACATAAAGATTTTTAATATCTTTTGGATCATCCCTGTTGCTGCGCGACACTTGTCCCATTACCTGATATTGTTTTCCTTCTTTTATGAAGTATCCAAATCGACGATTCGTTAATGCCAGTTGAAGGGTTTCGGCAATGTCGGCTGTACTCACACCCAACGTACTTGCTCTCAGTCGGTCAATGCTAATTCGTAATTCAGGCTTATTGAATTTCAAATCAGCATCAACACCGGCAAATACAGTACTCTTGCTGGCTGCTTCCATAAAACGCGGAAGCGCACCTTTGATCTTTTCAAAATCATTGTTTTGTATTACAAACTGCACCGGCAGTCCGCCTCTCCGGTTAACGGATATCGTTTGTTCCTGTATGGGAAAAGCTTTTACTTCATTATATCTCGGAAGAATTTTGCTTATCATGTCGACGATTTCCTGCTGAGAACGATTGCGTTCATTTGGATCCGTTAGTAAGGTGCGAACAAAGCCTGTATTGACGGCTCCACTCCCAATAAATCCGGGGGCAGTTACTGAAATCACTACTTTGTTTTCGGGTACGCTGTCGCTGATTAATTGGGTTAATTTATCAATCGAAGCGTCCATCGCATCAAAGCTGGTTCCCTCAGGTGCTGTTACCTGTAATCTGAACTGGCTTCTGTCTTCGAGTGGAGCGAGTTCACTTTGCAGATTATTAAAAAGAAAATAGATCGATACGCTGCAAATTAATACAAGTGCTATGGCAGTCCATCGATGTTTCATAAAGCCCGAAAGAATGCGATGGTATGCTGATTCCATACGCTGAAAGAATGGTTCAGTGATAGTATAAAACCAGCCATGATTTTTACTGTTTTTTCGGCTCAGAAAAACATTCAATACAGGGGTTAGTGTAAGCGATACAAAAGCAGAAATTAATACGGCACCCGCAACTACAATACCAAACTCACGGAATAGTCGCCCAACAAATCCCTGTAGAAAAATAATCGGGAGAAATACAACAGCCAGCGTAATGGAGGTTGAAATCACGGCAAAATAAATTTCAGCGGATCCCTCTCTGGCGGCGCGGTATTTATTCATACCTCGCTCCATTTTTTTAAAAATGTTTTCTGTAACGACTATACCATCATCTACAACAAGTCCGGTGGCCAGTACAATAGCAAGCAGGGTTAGTACATTTATGGTGAAGCCGGCCATATACATAATAAAGAAAGCTCCAATCAAACAAACCGGAATGTCGATCAACGGACGAATGGCAATAATCCAGTCGCGGAAGAAAAGAAATATGATCAGTACAACCAGCGCAAAAGCAAGGATCAAAGTTTCTTTTACTTCCATGATAGACTTTCTCACAAATTTTGTCTGATCAAGTGCGATGTCAAGATGAATATCTTCCGGAACTTCTTTTTTAATCCGTTCCATTCTTTTGTAAAATTCATCGGCAATGGCAACATAGTTACTGCCCGGTTGTGGGATCACGGCAAGCGCAATCATGGGGACACCTCTTTCTTTCAAAATGCTTTCTTCATTTTCCGGTCCCAGTACAACTTCAGCGACATCGCGCAGTAAGATGGTACGACCGTTGGAATTCTGAACGATCAATTGATTAAAATCTTCTTCAGTAGAAAGACGGCCAAATGTCCGAACGCTTAATTCGGTTTTATTGCCTGCTATTTTCCCGGAAGGCAGTTCTATGTTTTCTCTTCGTAATGCGACTTGAATATCATTTGCGGTAATATTATTGGCCAGCATTTTTTCCGGCGACAGCCAGATGCGCATGGCATATCTTTTTTCGCCCCAGATCACCACACTGCTTACACCCGGAATGGTTTGCAATCTTTCTATCAGATTATTATTTGCATATTCCGTGATTTGCAACTGATTTCTTGTTTCACTTTGAACGGTCATGGAAAGAATAGGCTCACTGCTGGCATCAGCTTTCGTAACAATGGGCTGTGTTGTGAGATCTTCCGGAAGTTCTCTGACAGTTTGTGAAACCTTATCGCGTACATCATTAGCGGCTTCTTCCAGATTGTATCCCAGTTCAAATTCTACATTGATATTACTGGTGCCCTGACTGCTGCTGGAGGTAATATTTTTTACACCCGCCACACCATTGATTGCTTTTTCCAGTGGCTCGGTGATTTGAGATTCTATGATATCGGCATTGGCACCGGGGTAGGAGGTTCGTACATTGATATTGGGCGGATCGATGGCAGGATAGTCGCGCACACCTAAAAAGCGAAATCCAATGATGCCAAACAATACAATAATAATATTCAGTACAATGGCAAGAACCGGACGTTTGAGACTGAGATCACTTATGCGCATAATCAGTCAACTTTGGTTAATTGAACAGGATTGTCTTGCTTCACACTCATGAGCCCAGTGGTCAGAATGGTATCACCTTCCTGTAATCCACTAATGATTTCCACTCGTGAGGAATCTCTCAAGCCCGTTTGTACTTCCGTCATTTGGGCTAAACCGCTACGATAAAGAATCACCTTTTTCCCTCTGGCCTGAGGGATGATGGATTGAGTAGGAATGATAAGCGATTGGCTATTGTTTCCTGTATTTATTTTGATTGTTGCAAAAGCTCCTGCTAACAACGAGGGATCTTTGCTTGTGACATAGCAACGTACTTTCATGCCTCTACTTTGTTCATTTACATAGGATTCTATCGCATATACTTTTGAAGAAAACAGGTTGCTGCTTCCCTGGATATTAAAATTAAATCGAGCTCCTACTTTAACCCCGGCAGCATATTTGTCGGGCATGTTAAACTCAAGCTTGAGCGCATTGATTTGACGTATCGTTGTGAGTGCGGTTGCAGGTGTTACATACGCGCCCGGAGAAATATTCCTAAAGCCGATTTTGCCGGTGAAAGGGGCGCGCACTTCTGTTTTTCTGATTAGCGCGTTGGTGAGTTCAATATCAGCGCGAATGTTGTTGACTTGTAAAAAGCTAATGTCATAATCCTGCTGACTTATTCCGTTAATATTCAGTAATGCTTTGTTTCTTTCTTCTGTTTTAATGGCAATCTCCAGTTGTACTTTAAGTTTTTTAAGCTGGGCCTGTAATTCATCATCATTTAATTTGGCAAGCAGGGTGCCTTCCTGCGCGGTTTCGCCTTCTTTAATATACAAGAACCGTATGATACCTGAGGTTTCCGAATGAATTTCCGTTGTTTCGTTGGGTAAAATGGTTGCAGGTAACGACAATTCTTCTCCAATATTTCCATAACGCACGATGTAGCCGGCAACACCCTGAGGTTTATTGGGTTTGTTTTGTTGTGTATTTCCCTTTTTGTCAATTCCGCAGGAAAAAATCAGAATACTAAAATATCCCAATAAGTAAAAAATCCTCCCATTCATAAATGCAGCAGTTGTGCTTATAAAGATAGTAAAATGAGATGTCATTGACATAATTACAGTAGATTTAGGATTCCTGCTTATTTTTAACTGATGTTTAAGCGCCTCATAATCTATGTATGCTGCTTTTTGTGCTATGTCTCCGGCTATGCGCAGATTAAAATACATATCGATGGAAAAGAACTGAACTATTCTGGGGCAGGTATTCAGTATGTATTTGTGGAGGGAAGTGATTTTAGTGATACGG
>JBKCGY010000144.1:0-13151 GCA_046303015.1 Bacteroidota bacterium
CTTAAAATATGATGCGGGCAAAAGGGTATGTATTCTTGCCAATTTTGATTATCTCGGTGCAAAACCTGAATTTGAAGATGTAGAGACCACTTCAAGTGAGGGTGATTATTACAAAAGTACATATAGCCAAACCTTTGGTTCTGTAAATATTGGTTTTGGGGTAGGGTATCGACTATAGGTTTTGTTACTATATAATGTCGGAAGGTTATTAGATTTCCAATTTAAAGGGTCGCCTAATAGGTGTCCCTTTTTTATTTAAATTATTATTGAATTTACCTGTTACTAAAGTTGACCTGTCTATGTGAATTAGTTATATGACATATTGGTTTTCAAATATTATCAAGGTCTTATTTTTTACTCTAACTTTGATTCTGACCATTTATTGATTAGCGGTTGGTCATGTTATAATGAAGAAAATAGTTTTTCTAGATCAATATAATACAAGTGGTGGGGCACAGACTATTCTTGTCAATTTAGTTCGGTTTGCGCTGGAACTCAATTACGAAGTGGAAGTCTGGTTACCTAATGGATATTATTTGCAGAGTCAATTTAAAGATGAACCCCGCATTCATTTTAAGCGAATCCAAACGCCCACATTGCCTTTTAGGCGCAGAAGTTTTATGAATCATGTGTATTGGATTTTTTATTCCCTTCTCTTTTTACGACATTTTTCAAAACTTAAGAAAGTAGATTTCATCTATGTTAATGGACCCAGATTAAGTTTGGCGGCCATCTTGATAAGCCTGTTTTACCCTGCCAAATTCTTTTATCATTTGCATTTAATACACTCACCAATAGAGAATTTAATATTTAAATTGGCTAAGGTTATGCCAAGAACTGAGTACTTGTTTTTTGCCTCCGACTATCTGCGGCATAATTTTGATGGAAATAAAAGACATAAAAAGTCTGTCGTATTCAATGGTTTTTTGAGCACTCAATTTTCTGCTCTTCCCTACGTGAACCGATTCAATATATTTCATTCAAATGAGATCAGAGGTTTGAATATAATGCTATTAGCCAGGGTTTATCAAGGTAAAGGCCATGATTTGTTTTTGAAATTGGCTGCTGATTTCCCGCAACACAATTTTTATATCATTGGAAATGCAGCTGATCCGAGTTATTATGATATGTTGAGATCTAGGGCAACAACGAATGTTGTATTTACTTATACTGACTATGTCCCTACATTAATTAATGATCTTGGTATTCATGTTTCAGTTACACCTTCAATAGTGGCCGAATCATTCGGTCTTTCTCCTATTGAAAGTATGGCTTTGAGTTGTCTGAGTATTGTTTCGGACAAAGGAAATTTACCGTATCAGGCTGAAAAAACAGGCTCATGGGTATTCTCTGATTATGAACAGTTGAAGAAAATGATACAGAGAATAGAAGCTATGGATCATTCGGTTTTACATAAAATCTCCCGCGATCAATATGAATCGACAAAAAGATATTATGCTCTCAATATTGCGAAGGCGTTTTTCGAGAAGCATGTCTGTTGATTATTGAATTTGTTATTGCCACTCCTCCAAGTGTTATATTCACTGCCGGAAACTGAAATTTCATTATTCATTTAGTTACATTTGCATTATGACTCGAAATGATTTGATCCGACAGATTTTCTCTAAGCATTCTTATCTCTGTATCGGTTTAGATACCGATTTAAAAAAAATCCCCCAACATTTACTGAAAGAAGAGGATCCCATATTTGCTTTTAATAAAGAGATCATAGATCATACACTGGATTACTGTGTAGCGTATAAAATTAATACAGCATTTTATGAAGCACAGGGGGTGAAGGGGTGGATGGCTTTAGAAAAAACGGTTAATTACATTCCTGATACTCACTTTAAAATTGCCGATGCTAAAAGAGGAGATATCGGAAATACCTCTGATCAATATGCTAAAGCTTTTTTTGAGACATTGCCTTTTGATTCAGTAACAGTTGCTCCTTACATGGGCTCAGATAGTGTACAACCTTTTTTGCAGTATCCCGGTAAATGGGCTATAGTTCTTGGACTTACGTCGAACAAGGGGGCTGCGGATTTTGAAATGCAGCAATTGGTCAGTTCGAATGGTGAAACACATTTGCGTGCCACTTATCTATATGAGCGGGTACTCGATACTGTTATGAATTGGGGCACAACCGATAATCTTATGTTCGTTGTGGGTGCTACACAAGCGGATGAATTCACGAATATCCGCAGCATCATTCCAGATCATTTTCTTTTGGTCCCCGGTGTGGGAGCGCAGGGAGGGAGTTTGAAAGATATCTCCGAAAAAGCTATGAATAAGGATTGTGGTTTGTTGATCAATGCGAGTCGTTCCATTATTTATGCATCATCTGAAAAAGATTTTGCAGAAAAAGCAGCACTTGAAGCGAAAGTGATGCATGAGGAGATGAAGGAATATCTTACCAGAGTTGAAAGCTTATAAAATTCAGAGTTGTTGTCAGGCGAAGTCCGCCTACGTAGTGGGCGGATTGTCGAGTTGTCAGTGCATCAACATCAAAAAAGTCAATTATTAATTATTTCTCCAATCTTTTTCGCCACTAATACCGCCCATCTCTTATAATCTTTCCCGGAAGGATGCAGGCCGTCTTCGGCAACCAGTGAAAGGTCATTGACAGCTTCTCTAGTAAATGGAGTAATGTCTAGATAGTGCACTTGATATTGAGAAGCAATCTTTTTATTGATAGAATTAAATTGATCAATCTCCTCAGCTATTTTTTTTCGGTCTCTGTCAGCTGCAAAGGGTGTTACGCCCCAATCGGGGATACTGAGTACAATTACATGGCCTTTTTTGCCACCGGCATATCCAATGGCCTGTTGCAACAATTGCTCAAATTGAACAGCATATTCTTCTGCGGATCGTCCGCGATATTGATTGTTGACACCGATTAATAGGGTGACGATATCAAATGGGATAGCCAGTCTTACCTGTGCTAATTTTTCCTGTAATTCGTCCGTTGTCCACCCTGTCTTTGCAATGATATTGGCATCTTCAAAAATTTTTCCAGATTGGTTCAAGAGTGTAATGGTTTGATTCGGAAAATTATCTTTCTCCTCCACTTTTTCTCCAATTGTGTATGAGTCCCCGAGTGCCAGGTAACTGTAGTTCGTTTTTTGCATATATCCTTTAGCGTTTAATAAAACAACGAGGATAAATGTAAATGAGAATTTTATATTCATAATAGAAAAGTACGACAAATTCTTTCTTATATAACGCCCGTTCGTACATTTGTCCCAGAATAAAATTGCCATATGTCAGCCAAACAAGATCTCTTTCAAAGTCCGGATTATTTTTTAGTGGATGAATTGCTTACAGATGAACATAAAATGATCCGGGATACAGTCAGGACTTATGTTAAGAAAGAAATTTCTCCTATCATCGAAGATTATGCTCAGCGGGCTGAATTCCCCTCTCATATTGTGAAGCAATTGGGTGATTTGGGTTGCTTTGGTCCAACGGTACCCGTTGCTTACGGTGGGGGTGGATTGGATTATATCAGTTATGGTTTGATGATGCAGGAACTGGAAAGAGGCGATAGTGGGGTTCGATCCACGGCATCTGTTCAGGGGTCTCTGGTGATGTATCCTATCTATGCCTATGGAAGTGAGGAGCAACGCAAAAAATTTCTGCCCAAACTCGCCAGCGGTGAGTGGCTGGGTTGTTTTGGTCTTACAGAGCCTAATCATGGAAGTGATCCTGGAAATATGCTGACCAATATCAAAGATGCCGGAGATCATGTGATTCTCAATGGCGCTAAATTATGGATCAGTAATGCCCCATTTGCACAAGTGGCAGTTGTTTGGGCAAAAGATGAAGAGGGAATTATTCGTGGCGTTATCGTAGAAAGAGGAATGGAAGGTTTTTCTACCCCCACTACTCATAATAAATGGAGTTTGCGTGCAAGCTGTACCGGCGAATTAGTCTTTGATAATGTAAAAGTTCCGAAAGAAAATATTTTTCCAAACATACAAGGACTCAAAGGTCCATTAGGTTGTTTGACGAAAGCTCGTTATGGTATTGCCTGGGGTGTGATTGGTGCCGCGATGGATTGTTATGATACGGCCTTACGTTATTCAAAAGAACGTATTCAATTTGGTAAACCGATTGGGGGCTTTCAATTACAACAAAAAAAGCTTGCCGAAATGATCACAGAAATCACGAAAGCACAATTACTCAACTGGCGCCTGGGTGTTTTAATGAGTGAAGGAAGAGTTACGCCTCAGCAAGTGAGTATGGCGAAAAGAAACAGTTGTGAAATGGCAACCAATATTTGCCGAGATGCTCGTCAGATGCTGGGGGGTATGGGTATTACCGGTGAATATCCCATCATGCGTCACATGATGAATCTGGAAAGCGTGATCACTTATGAAGGTACGCATGATATCCACCTGCTGATTACAGGAATGGACATTACGGGGATTAATGCTTTTAAATAATTATGGGTTGTCGATCTGCCCGCTTTGTCCTAAAGCATCGGGTTTATTTTGTCGTATTGCCGGGGTAGCCGTGTGGCATTATGTTTGCATTCCAATAATTAATTACTAATTCTTAGTCAAGAACCCTCATTCATAACTGCTGAAATAAGATTCCTCTGATTTTAGAGGACCATCCGTATTTTCTTCTTTTTTAGCTTCTTGTTTTTGTCCAAACAGCAATTCGTATAAATTAGAGATTGTTATCTTTCTTGGATGATAGGTGTCTCTTAATAAGTATAGATAATTGCCGGAGCTTTCAATATCTGTTTGGCAAGAGGCTAATGCAGAAAGCAGATTCGGGGGTAATACGATTCGATTCATAAGGATTGGATTTTGAAACAAATTACAGATTCTTTTTGTAGCAATTAAATTCAATTTTCAAGAATACATGAAAACCTTTATGCCGGTTTTGTTCGCAGCTTCTCTGTTAATTTGATGCATTCTACGGCTTCTTTTACATCATGTGTCCTGAGTATTTGTGCCCCTTTTGTCAAAGCAATCGTATGTAACACAGAACTCCCATTCAGCGATTCTCCCGGGCTAATTCCGAGTGTTTTATATATCATTGATTTCCGGCTTAGCCCCGCCAGTATGGGCATCTGAAGGATCTGTAAGTCTTCCAGATTTGAAAGTAATTTAAAATTCTGTTCTATGGTTTTCGCAAAACCAAACCCTGGATCAATAATCACATCCTTGATGCCTGCTTTATGCAAATATTGGATGCGCTCTGTAAAATAATCAATGATATCTCCGAGCAGATCTTTGTATGTGGTTTGCTCTTGCATGTTAGACGGGTTCCCTTTCATATGCATAGCAATAAAGGGTATATTCAAATGGGCAACGGTGGGTATCATTTCGGGATCTAATTTGCCTGCACTGATATCATTAATTATATCTGCACCGGCTTCAACAGCAGATTGCGCTACTGAAGCATAATAGGTATCGACCGATATAAAGATCTCCGGAAAATTTTCCCGGATGCTTTGGATGGCAGGGGCTATTCTCTTCCATTCTTCTTCAGCAGTAATCGGTTCGGCTCCGGGTCTGCTGCTCTGTCCCCCAATATCCAGAATCGTAGCACCTTCCTGAATCATTTCCCCTGCCTTATGAATCATAGTGCTCGAGTTTTCAAAGCGACTACCCTCGTAGAATGAGTCGGGTGTGATGTTCAATATCCCCATCACGATGGGGGTTTCAGCACACAATAATCGTCCTTTACAATTCAGCGTAAACATTGGGTTCTTTCAATTAATTTTGAAGCTCAAATCATTTATTAAATAATACTTTCCAAAGGTATGGATACCTCGCTTCAATATGATCAGGTAATACAGGGTTGTAAATCAATTTTTATCAGTAAAGCACGTGATTATGGCACATCGTGGAGAGTGTACAGAATCATTTCAATTGTCGATCAGATCTATATCAAAGCCAAACGAATCAGAACCATTCAGGATAAGCAGGTGCAAAAAATCGGAGATTCCATCGAGTCTGAATTCAAAGGAATTTTGAATTATGCCATCATCGGATTGATCCAATTGCAATTAAAAGAAGGAGATCCTGATGAATTGTCGTTGGATACGCTATCTTCTTTCTACGATCATTATGTTGCGGAAGCCAAGCAGCTCATGATGAATAAAAATCACGACTATGGAGAGGCGTGGAGAGAGATGCATCAGGAGACTTTTGCAGATATGATTCTGGCACGTCTTCAAAGGATTCTTCAGATTGAAAAGAATGAAGGGAAAACGATCATGAGCGAGGGTATTGATGCGAATCTTTATGATATTATCAATTATAGTGTATTTGCTTTGATTTTAATTCATGAAGGAAAACATCAGGGTTAAATGTTATTTGTATGAATAAAATTATATTTTTCATTCGTTGGTTTGTAGGTGTCTTATTTATTTTTTCCGGTCTGGTTAAAGCCAATGATCCTCACGGTCTCAGTTACAAGATGCAGGAATTTTTTGAAGCCTGGAATATGCATGGTCTTCATGATTTCACCCTTTCTTTTGCCGTGCTAATGAATGCCTTTGAAATCATTGCCGGTATAGCATTGATCATAGGATGGAGAATGCGTATGTTTAGCTGGTTGCTTTTATTGTTGATTGTGTTCTTTACTTTTCTTACAGCGTATGCCACTTATGCCACCAATCCGGACGGGTCCATGAAATTCCGTTCCTGTGGTTGCTTTGGAGATTGCATTCCGTTGGATCCCCGTCAGTCTTTCTGGAAAGACATCGTTTTGCTTGTTCTCACGATTCTGTTATTTGCTTACAGAAATAAAATTCAGCCTGTATTCAAAGCCGGCTTTCTTAATGTGTTCGTGGTGATCTTAGGAGTTGTATTCTCTTTTGGTTTTCAGGTATATACTTTACAATATCTTCCCGTGGTAGATTGTTTGCCTTACAAAAAAGGAAATCATATTCTACCTCTTCGTGAAATACCTGCCGATGCTGTACCTGATCAGTATGATATACGATTTGTGTATAGTAAGAAGGGTGTACAGCAGGAGTTTCCTATGAGTAGTTTACCGGATAGCACCTGGACCTTTGTCGCCCGCAATCAGGTACTGGTTAAAAAGGGGGAAAATAATGAGCCGCCTGTAAAAGATTTTATTTTGACGGACGCTGAGGGTAATGATGTGACCACGGATGTATTAAGTTTGGATAAAGTACATTACTTAGTATTTATTTTGAATTTGGATGATGTTGATCAAAATATGAAATGGCTAACACAATTAGAAGCATTAAGTCAAGCACATACTGTTCATATCGTTACCTCTGTAGCTGATCAGGTTCGGAAATTTATGAGTTTCTCAGCCGGACTGGCTAAAATTCCTGTACTGTCCTGTGACGGTACGGCTATTAAAACGGCAGCCAGAACCGTACCCGTACTTTATAAAATGCACAAGGATGAGGTGTTAGATAAAAAAAGTGGTGCTGATGCAGTTTCCTGGAAGTAGCCTTACCTGATGAATCCTTTGTAAATTACGGATATATTCAAATTTCCTTGTTGTCTTTTTTTATAAATAAGTTGATCTACGGTATTCCTGTTATTGCAGGAGTGGTGACCATTGTATTCTGGCTTTTCCAGGGACTCGGTAATCCTGAAAGAGTCATGATGGGGCAGTCGGGTGATAGTGCTACCCTGCAGCATATTCGTAAGGAATTACATCTTGATCAGCCTCGTTGGAAGCAATTTGCTTTGTATCTAAATGATGTTTCTCCGATTTCCTATCATAGCAGGGATGACTTTGAATCCTTAGCGCTTACAGGCTTTCTGTTTGGTAAAGAGAAGGGGATTTGTATCAAGTGGCCTTATTTACGCAAAAGTTATCATTCCGGGAAAAATGTGTCCGCCCTTATCTTGGATGCTTTGCCAGGAACCTTATTGCTAACGATTGCCGCCATGTTATTAGCGAGTTTTTTAGGGGTTACACTAGGTGTAATTGCTGCGGTAAAAAAAGATACCATTTGGGATAGCAGTACAATGGCGGCCAGTATTGCGGGGGTATCAGTCCCTTCTTTTTTCATGGCTATTTTAATGGCATGGATCTTTGGATTTTTGTGGAGTGATCTTACGGGCCTTTCAATGACGGGCAGCTGGAAAGAAATGGATTTTGATACAGGTAAAGAAATCCTTCGCCTGGATCATTTGATCCTGCCAGCTATTACATTGGGCATTCGTCCATTGGCTATTATTACCCAACTTACTCGCTCAGTTTTGTTGGAAGAATTGGGGAAAGACTACATACAGACGGCCTATGCCAAAGGGCTGAAGAGGCGTACAGTTGTGATGCGTCATGCGTTAAGAAACGCACTCAATCCGGTAGCTACAGCCATTACGGGGTGGCTTGCCGAACTGTTGGCCGGCGCCTTTTTTATTGAGTATATTTTTGGCTGGAAAGGGTTAGGTAAATTAACGGTAGAAGCACTTGAACAATTGGATTATCCTTTAGTAATGGGTTCTGTGCTTGTTTCTTCAATCATTTTTATAGGGATTGGGATAATCACGGATCTGGTATATCTACGTCTGGATCCGCGTGTGCGCATACAATGATGGGACATATTTATCTTTACCACCATATATTTGGTCCGGTAAGTATTTTTTATTGATGAAGTAATAATAATGAAGTATTTGATCGTTGGTCTGGGAAACATAGGTGCCGAGTACGAAAATACGCGTCATAATATTGGTTTTGATGTTGTTCGTAATTTTGTAAAAAAACATAATGGAGTTTTTGTACAGGAACGATATGCGGATATGGCAGAAGTGTCCGTAAAAGGAAGAAAATTAATTACTATACTCCCCAATACCTATATGAATTTGAGCGGAAAGGCTGTAAAATACTGGATGCAGAAAGAAAAAATCGGCATCTCTCATATATTGGTTATTGTTGATGATCTGGCATTGCCACTTTGCCGGCTTCGTTTAAGAGGCGCAGGCAGCCATGCCGGTCATAACGGCCTTCGTAGTATTGAGGAGGAGCTTTTTTCCAATCAATATCCGCGTTTGCGCTTTGGAATTGGCAATGACTTTCCTAAAGGGAAACAGGCTGATTTTGTATTGGGAAAATGGAAAGATAAAGAATACGCAGAGGTGCAAAGCAAACTGGATCTTGCCGTTCTTGCCATAGAAGAATTTGTATTTTTAGGGTTGGAGAATGCCATGAATTCAGTAAATAAAGGATAGCAGATTTGAGTTATGGTAATGGCTTCCTAACGGAACATATGAATTGTGCAATCCCCTTTTTGGGTTATTTTTTTATGATTTTTTTGAAAATGAGTCTAATTCAATAAAATAATATTGAAAATCCTTGTTGTGTCTAATTATTTCGGAGTCAAATTCCTATCTTCGTTATAGAGTAAAAGTTTTATTTTAAGCATTTTGTAGCCCGTTTTTCATTTAAAAACCTACGGAAGCATTTAGATAAAACCCAATTAACTGTATGAAAATCTTTTGTATAGGAAGAAATTATGCTGATCACGCTAAGGAATTAGGGAACGATATTCCTGAAGAGCCCGTCGTGTTTATAAAGCCCAAAAGCGCACTGCTGCTGCCTTCCATGCCTTTTTATTACCCAGAGTTTACAAACGAATTACATTACGAAATTGAATTGGTTTTGCGCATCTGTAAGAACGGAAAATATATACCTGAAAAACATGCTTCCAAATATTATAATGCCATTACCGTAGGAATTGATTTTACGGCTAGGGATATTCAACGCTCTTTACAGGAAAAAGGACTTCCCTGGGAAAAATCCAAGGGTTGGGATGGATCTGCTGCCGTAGGAAAATTTGTTGAAATTAAACCGGGCTTTAATCCTGAGGATATCAACTTCTGCTTGTATAATAATAAGCAATTAGTTCAGCAAGGTAACAGCAAAGACATGCTCTTTAATTTCAACCAGATCATTTCCAATATCTCTCACTATTTTTCATTGAATATAGGAGACCTTGTTTTTACCGGTACTCCAAAGGGCGTAGGGGAATGTGTCGTAGGAGATGAGTTGGAAGCATTTATTGAAGACGACTCTTTGTTGGAAATAGCAGTAAAGTAATTCCCAAGACAAGGCTTTCTACCCTTTTCTGAACACCCACTTCATCATCTCTTTCCAGTTTGCTTTTTTACCATACATCAATATTCCGGTACGGTAAATTTTCCCACTCAGCCAGGTAGTGCCTATAAATCCTGCAATCAATAAGATCATTGATAAAGCCAGTTGCCAATAAGGAACATTTTCAGGAATGCCTGAAGGAACCCTTGCCATCATCACCATCGGAGAGGTAAAGGGTATCACACTCCCCCAGAAGGCCAGATTGCCCGTTGGATTTTCTATAGACGAAGTCATGATGATAAAGCCAAAAATAATAGGCATGGTGATTGGCATCATCAGCGATTGGGCTTCTTGAGGATCTTCATTGATTACGCTTCCTATGGCGGCAAATAAAGCAGCATAAAAAAGATATCCTCCGATAAAGTAGAATAAGAAAAGGCAGATAATGATTCCCCAGTCAGCAGACATTAATGTATGCTGAATTTCCATCCCACTCATTGCCATCGCTGGAGTTACATTTTGCTGTGGTAAATTTTGTAGCGCATTATTGCCTTCCATGATGGTATCCGGACTTAAAAAATAAGCACTAGCACTGGATAAGGCTGTTAATAAGATCACCCATAATAATAGCTGTGTTAAACCCACCGCAGCAATGCCAATAATTTTCCCCATCATCAATTGAAAAGGCTTCACACTGCTTACCATAACTTCGGCAATGCGGTTCATTTTTTCTTCCATCACGCCACGCATCACAGAGGCTCCATAAATAAATAAAGTAAGGTATATGATCAGCCCGCTGGCAAAACCTATGCCATAGGCCAGCCCTTTATTATCTTCTTTTAAAGTGTTGCCCTTAATGATATAAGAACCGTATAATTTCTTTGCAGAAAGATGGGTTTGATTTTGAATGCTATCCAATAGTTGCCGGCTGATTCCTTTGTCTTCCATTGCCCGTCCTTCTTCTATATCAGCAATCTGCCGGATCATTTTTTCATCTATGCTTAAGCCGGTTTGTTCTGCTGTAAATAGTCTTACTGAATCAACACTCATACCATTATTTAAATAAAATCGTAAGAGACCATCATATCCTTTTTCTTTAAAATTACTTTCATTGCAATCGTTCGCCTGATAAAAAAATAATTTATCCTCATTTTTGAAACGAGGTCCGTATGTGTCGGAGGCATCCTGAATGGCAAACCGGTAAGTACGACTATTTTCTTTTCCCAGATACGCAGAGCCTACCACAACACCAATCAGTAAAATGGGGAATAAAAATGTCGACAACAGGAATGTTTTGTTTCTTACCCTTGTGGTATATTCTCTCTGAACGATAACCCAAATCTTTTTCATTTTGGAAAGATTTTCTGAATAATAATTTTATGCTAACTATTAAATTGTCGGCTTAATTTTCCCTGCTCAACCAATCGGATAAATATCTCATTCAATGAGGGCAGAATCTCGTGAAATGCCAATACCTGACAATTATTTTGAATAAAATGTTTCAGGACATCATTGTTGGAAAATCCTTCTTTGATCCTAAGGGTCAGTGTGTGATGATTTTCCTTTATCAATTCAAAAGCCGTAGACTCGAGGCTTGTTGTAACGGGATCTATTTGAATGGAAAAAATATGCTCTTTGTATTCTTGTTTTACATGGTTTACTGTTCCGTCTAGAATTTTCTTTCCTTCATTTACCAGTATAATATGATCGCAGATTTCTTCTACTTGTTCCATTCGATGCGTACTGAAGATAATGGAAGCTCCTTTTTTTGCCAGCTGATAGATTTCATCTTTGATCAGATTGGCATTCACCGGATCTAGTCCGCTGAATGGCTCATCCAGGATGATGAGTGAGGGTTCGTGCAATACGGTGGTAACAAATTGTAATTTCTGACTCATCCCCTTTGAGAGATCTTCGACCTTTTTATGCCACCAGCTTTGCATTTCAAACTTCTCAAACCAGTATTTTACTTTTTCAAATGCGTCTTTCTTGGAAAGTCCTTTTAGCTGAGCCAGATATAAAGCATGCTCGCCGATTTTCATCTTTTTATACAACCCTCTTTCTTCAGGCATATAACCTATATGGGTCGTATCTTCATTAGGATTAAATTTTTTACCATTTAATATAATTTCTCCTTCATCCGGATAGAAGATCCCCGTGATCATACGGATCAGTGTTGTTTTGCCAGCACCATTGGGGCCGAGCAATCCAAACACAGAACCGGGAGCCAGTGAGAAGCTGATATCGTCAACGGCTTTTTGTGAGGAAAAATATTTTTTCAGATGGCGAACTTCAAGATTTGCACTCATGTATGAAAAATCTTAGATAAGAAATAATATAAAAGAATAAACAAATTTAGTGTAAAACATGTGCTATGGCTTCCGCAACTTTTTCTCCATCCATGGCTGCACTGATAATGCCTCCGGCATAACCGGCACCTTCTCCACAAGGGTATAGTCCGCTGATTTGTTCGTGTTCTAATGTGTCAGCATTTCTGGGAATTCTCACAGGAGAGGAGGTGCGTGATTCTGTAGCAACCAGTACGGCTTCATTGGTAAGATAGCCTTTCATCTTCTTTCCTGTTTGTATAAATGCATGTCTTAAACTGTTTGTAATAAACGACGGTAATATTTCTTTTAATGGCACGCTTTTGATGCCCGGATGGTAGGAGCAATCGGGCAGATTGTTTGAAAATCTACCTTCTGTAAAATCAATCATCCTTTGTGCCGGGGCTTTCAGGTCACCTCCTCCGGCCTGGAAAGCAGTCTGTTCAATTTGTTGTTGAAACTCCATCATGATCAATGGGTGGGGTTGCTTTTTTAGAAATCTAGTGATCTCTTCAACGGAAACGCTGACTACAATACCGCTATTGGCAAAAGTATTATTTCTTTTGGAGGGGCTCCATCCATTTACGACAACTTCGCCGGGCGCTGTAGCGGCAGGAGCAATGATACCTCCAGGGCACATGCAAAATGAAAAAACCCCTTTGGCATTTACTTGCTCAACCCAACTGTATGCAGCAGGCGGCAGATAAGGATTTCTGATAGCACAATGATATTGTATCCGATCAATCATCGACTGAGGGTGCTCAATTCTTACCCCCA
>JBKCGY010000145.1:0-2879 GCA_046303015.1 Bacteroidota bacterium
ATTAAGTCAGCATGAAATACTCGATGCATTAAAAGAGATCAGAGAGATTCTACTGCTTGAGCACAATGGTTTATTTGTACAAATGGTGGAGCAGCTGATTGGAAGAGTGCAGTTATTCGGTCTTCATTTTGCTTCGCTTGATATTCGGCAAGATAGTTCCATACATGGTAAAGTGCTGAATGCTCTAAAACTAAAAGATACTGCTTTAGAATATGAATTGCTGCCCGACTACCCATTCAATTCAGATTTAGTAGCAGATGAGTCCATCATAAAAGACACCCTGGAATCTATGAAAGCCATCCGCACCATTCAGCAAATGAATGGAGAAGCAGGATGCCATCGTTATATTATCAGTCAGTGTCACAATGCGACACAGGTGATGGAAGTAATGCAGCTGTTTCAACTCAGCGGCTGGGGTCCTCAAGATTTAACCATTGACATTGTTCCTTTGTTTGAAACCATTGATGATCTCAAACATGCTGGAGAAATTATGACATCCTTATACGAACATCCAGTATATAAAGCGCACCTGAAAAAAAGAAAACAACAGCAAACCATCATGCTTGGCTTCAGTGATGGCACGAAAGATGGCGGCTATCTTATGGCTAACTGGAGTATTTATAAAGCTAAAGAGGAACTCACCCTACTTTCCAAACAATATGGAATTGATGTAATCTTCTTTGACGGAAGAGGTGGGCCGCCAGCAAGAGGCGGTGGAAAAACACACAAGTTCTATGCATCCATGGGTAAAAATATTTCGAACAAAGAAATTCAACTTACTGTGCAGGGACAAACCGTAAGTTCCAATTTCGGAACGGTGGATGCGGCAAGATATAATATGGAGCAGTTGTTGAATGCTGGCATCAGCAATGACCTGCATGCTGAAGAGAAAATTGAACTCACTACAGAGCAGGAAGCACTCATTCAGGAATTATCTGAGAAGAGTTATGAATCATACACTGCCCTAAAAGAACACCCTTATTTCATGCAGTATCTGGTAGAAACCAGTCCTCTGAGGTTTTACAGCGAGACCAATATCGCGAGTCGTCCTACGAAGCGTGGAGCATCTACACGACTTGAACTAAAAGATCTTCGTGCCATTCCTTATGTAGGCGCCTGGAGTCAACTCAAACAAAATGTGACCGGATATTATGGATTGGGAACTGCGCTTCAGCAAATGGAAGCCGCTGGTAAATTTTCTTCTATTCAGCAATTGTACCGCCAGTCTCTTTTCATCAAAACATTGGTGGACAACTGTGAGATGGCCATGAAAAAATGTTATTTCCCACTTACAGAATATTTATCGAACCATCCGGTGTATGGTGAAATATGGAAGATGATTTATGATGAATACGAACTTACAAAAAAATATGTACTGAAGTTAAGCGGCAAGCATGATCTGATGGAAGACTATCCGGTAGATGCATTGTCTGTACAGATGCGTGAAAGAATTGTATTACCATTACTTACTATTCAGCAGTTTGCATTAAGCCAGTATCGATCTATGCAGGAAAGCCGAAAGAAAAATGAGTTACTTTCTGTATATGAGAAACTTATCATTCGTACGTCATTTGGCATTATCAATGCCGCTAGGAATTCGGCGTAATTATGGTTACTTTCTTTTTCTTGAAAAAAAAAGTAACCAAAGAAAAGTTCAATGCAGACCCGATTGCTCCGCGCGTTCTGTCTTGCCTGCGCTCAACTACGACAACCATTATAACTCGACAACTGATCATTTGACTATTTAGTAATAAATAAATACCCTACACGCATACTTTTTGATTATCAGGCTTGAATGTTTATCTTACTTTTGCACAAATTTCTTCCTATGTCTTCGGTAAAAGTCGGGTTGGTACAAATGCGCTGTACAGCTGAAAAAGATAAAAATCTCTCCAAAGCGATTGAAAAAATTCGTGAGGCTGCTGCCAAAGGCGCGCAAATTATTTGTCTGCAGGAACTTTTCACTTCATTATACTTCTGCGATGAAGAGAATCATGATAACTTTTTGTTAGCCGAGTCTATTCCCGGACCTTCAACTGATAGACTCTCACAAGTTGCCACTGAACTGAATGTAGTCATTATTGCCTCTCTTTTTGAGAAAAGAGCACAGGGCCTTTACCATAATACTACAGCTGTATTGGATGCAGATGGAACTTATCTGGGTAAATACAGAAAGATGCATATCCCAGATGATCCGGCTTATTATGAGAAATTTTATTTTACACCGGGGGATTTAGGCTATAAAGTTTTCAATACGAAATATGCAAACATCGGCGTATTAATCTGCTGGGATCAATGGTATCCGGAAGCGGCTCGTATCACCGCTTTAACGGGCGCAGAAATCCTCTTCTACCCTACGGCTATTGGTTGGGCAAGCGCTCAGGATGAAGCTACCAATACCGAACAATACAATGCCTGGCAGACCATCCAAAGAAGTCATGCCGTAGCCAATGGCGTGCATGTTGTAAGTGTAAATCGGGTTGGATATGAACAGGAAGGTCGTATGAAATTCTGGGGTGGTTCATTTGTAAGCAATCCTTTTGGAACCATCCTTTATCAAGGAACCCATGATCAGGAAGAAGTGCATGTGGAAACACTGGATCTTAGCAAGACCGATCAGTACAGAACCCACTGGCCTTTTCTGCGCGACAGAAGAATTGATTCTTATCAGCCCATTACCAAAAGATATCTGGATGAAGGATAATTTATTGATGTCAACTCCGAAAGAACTCGGTTATTATTTCCCTGCTGAATTTGCCCAACATGAAGCCACCTGGTTAAGCTGGCCGCATAAAGAAGCCAGTTGGCCCGGGAAAATCAATAGCATATTTCCTTTTTATGCGCAATTCATTAAAACCATTGCGAAAGGCGAGAAAGTC
>JBKCGY010000146.1:0-17859 GCA_046303015.1 Bacteroidota bacterium
TGTGGCTTCACAGTATCCTTAGTTTGACCATAGTTTTGATTCAGCCAGGCAACATCAATTTCAATATCAAAGTGACCAATATTACATACGATCACTTTATCTTTCATTAATTTGAAATGTTCACCGGTAATTAGATCACGACAACCTGATGCTGTAACCACGATATCAGCTTCTTTAACCGCATCTTTCATTTTCTTCACTTCAAAACCATCCATAGCGGCCTGTAAGGCACAAATCGGGTCAATTTCAGTTACGATTACGCGACAGCCTGCACCAGCCAGAGAAGCAGCTGAACCTTTTCCTACATCACCATAACCGCCTACAACCGCAACTTTACCTGCAAGCATTACATCCGTAGCACGACGGATCGCATCAACCAGTGATTCTTTACAGCCGTATTTATTATCGAATTTAGATTTAGTTACACTGTCATTTACATTGATAGCAGGCATAGGTAGAGTGCCTTTTGCCACGCGCTCATATAGACGGTGTACACCGGTTGTTGTTTCTTCACTGATACCTTTAATACCGGCAACCAGCTCTGTATAGTTATCAAGAACAATATTGGTCAGATCACCACCATCATCCAAAATCATATTGAGGGGTTTATCAGCTGAACCGAAGAATAAAGTCTGTTCAATACACCAGTCAGCTTCTTCAATGGTTTGACCTTTCCAGGCATAAACACCGATACCTGCCGCAGCAATAGCCGCCGCCGCATGATCCTGTGTAGAGAAGATATTACAAGAGCTCCATTTTACTTCAGCACCCAGAGCTACCAATGTTTCAATTAATACAGCCGTTTGTATAGTCATGTGCAGACATCCGGCAATACGCGCACCCTTGAGTGGTTGTTGCGGACCGTATTCAGAACGGATAGCCATTAAGCCGGGCATTTCAGCTTCTGCTAAACGGATCTCTTTGCGACCCCATTCGGCCAGACTGATATCTTTTACTTTATACTTCAGATCGAAGTCAATTTTGCTGCGAGTAAGTGTAGACATGTTTATTTGTTTTGTGCAAAGCTACATTTATGGAACAAATATTACAATTTAATAAATAACAAAGAATAAATAAATAATTATAGCTATATTTATAGAATAAAAAACTATATGAGCAAGACAATTAAAGATAATTCAGATAAAATCACTAAACCTGCTGCATTGATTGATGATATAGATATATCTATTTTAAGATTATTGCAGAAAAATTCGCGTGCTACGGTCAGGGAAATTGCCGAGGAAGTTCATTTGAGTGCGACGCCGGTGCATGAACGGATCAAAAGAATGGAAAGAGAAGGAGTTATACAGCAATACACAATACTCATTAATCCTTCTAAGATTCAAAAAAGTTTAAAAGTCATCTGTTATGTGACCTTGAAAGAGCATAATAAAACGATCGGCACAAAATTCATCAAACTTATCAATGAATGGCAGGAGGTACTGGAATGTTACAGTATTTCTGGGAATTTTGATTTTATGCTCAAAATCGCTGTTGACAATATGGACGATTACTATCATTTCCATGTACATAAACTCAGTCAAAGCGAGTTGATTGCCAATGTTCAAAGTATGTTTGTGATGGGTACAGTAAAAGAAGTACAGGCAAACATTTAAACTTAAGCCATCAGCCTTTTCTGCAGTATATAATCTTTCATGAAAAAACCTCCTCCAATATCCATATCAATAGCTTTGATGATAAAAAAGCCGTGTTTCTTATAAAAATCAAGCGCCTGTAAATTATTTCGGTTAACCTGTAACTGAAGAAACTTACCGTGATCGGATTTGATGACCTGGATGATCTTATTCATCAGGGCTGTACCAATGCCTTTCCTCTGCATATTTGTATCAATGTATAGTTTGTGCAATTTATAGGTCGTCCAGTTTTCTGTTCTGCTGAATGATGCATATCCTACTGGAATATTCTCCGATTCCGCAATTATAAAATGATGGCCGTCTTTCATTTGCCGGTGAAGGGCCTGATCGCTATACATCATTTGAATCATATAATTGATCTGATCTTCACTGATGATAGCAGCATAGGTTTGAGGCCATACCTTCATCATGATATCCTGAACGGTATGAATGTCGTTAAAGTTGGCTTCTCTTATGACTATACTACTCAACTGAAAACTATTATAGACATTAAGATAAATAAAAATTTAATACATGTAATAATAATAGTTAAATCATTTCCCAAATAATTCACCGTGGAAACCGTAAACAATCGGTTCGGGAAGAGACGCTCTGGCTATCTCTTTAAGATTATAAGCATCCAGAATCAGAAGATATGAATTTTGATTTTTAACATCCAGAACGATAGATATCAATATGCCGTCTTCATCATTTTTGGAATTCGGTGACGGCTGAAAAAAAGGTTCCCCCGGGTAGCCATTTTCTTCGTGCCAATAAATAGCCATGCCTGTCTTGGTATCAATTTTAACCAGGCTGTTATAAAAACCTTTTCGCTGCTGCGGGTGAAGACTGACCCCATATGTGAAGCGGTATTGTCCATTTGTGTTATACCGATGATAATCAATTCGGGGCAATTCAATACAAGCATCACTGAGTATTTCCTGCTGCATTCGTTTGTTGACAAGATTCATCCGAAAACGACGAGCTGTACCAACCGGCAACTCCAGATCTTCTTTTCCCAATTCATTGAGATAATATTTTTGAACGATGGATGCATCATCATATGCATTAAGATCCATTACCAGTTCATCTCCTTCTTCCCAGGCATTGATATGATGGAAACAAAAGAAGGGATCCGTTTGAAAACGGTGTTTCAGTTTGCCGGTTTCTTTTTCGATCACATAAATAGCAGCACCTTCATCCGGTCGCCAATGATGATTTTCAATATAAGGTTTACGCCAGAAAAGCAATTGAATGGGCACCACACTCAGCGGACCGGCAGCGATGATAAAATATTTTTTACTCATACCGAATCCGTGCAGGTAAGCCGGCTTGGAAACAGGCACGGATGACAAAGCTTTATTCCCGGGTTTACTGACATCGTATATTTTGTAATGACTTTGCATGCCGAATTTAACGACCAGATTATACGCATGCTCATTTTCAAAATGAGGATGCGCCGTCGTTTTATAGGCAAATCCACCCGGCACCGGCTCGCTGACACCGATTGTTTGTAGTGTTTCCGGATCAAATTCAACCTGCATAGGTGTTTCTCCCAATGCCATCCATTTATCGGCAATACGGGCGACATTTACTTTTGGATTATCCGTCATGTTCGGAAGCGTGGGAATCACATAGGATTGAATCTTTTTGAAAATGGATCTACAGGGATCGGTGGCAAATTCGGAGAAGGCAATATCACCATCCTGGGCAACTGATTGATACGAACGACAATCAATGAAGGCATTTTGATAATGAACCTTTCCATTAACAATATCAAACTTATGCAATGCACCCATCGCATCAAACCAGTGATTCATCCGGCGGTTTTTCATTTGAAACATACCCGGCCCGTTTCGTATGTAGGATCCATTCAACCATTCCGGTATTTTTCCCTGAACAGGCAGATTATCCAGACTGTAAATTTTCTGGTTGGAGGCAATGCCCGCATCAAAGAAAGACGATGATAGTTTGGTCTGATGTGTCATTGATTTTTAATTATCGATGCAACCGGCGGCAATTTTCCCCGAAGCCATCACAGCGGGCACACCTGCACCGGGATGCACACCCGCTCCGACAAAATACAAATGTTCAAACCATTTCGATTTAACCTGAGGACGAAAGAAACCCGATTGCATCATGGATGGTTTAATGGAAAAGGCAGCGCCTTTATAACTGTTGAGTGTTTGATGAAAGTGAGTAGGGGTAACCGTATGTTTAACAATGATATGTTTTCGCAGTTCAGGCAGATAGTTCTTTTCGAGAAACTGTAAAACATGTTCTGTGTATTCCTCTTTAATTTTTTCCCAGTTGATTTTCCCATCCAGATTAGGTACCAGTGAAAGCACATAAAAAGATTCGCAGCCTTCGGGTGCAATGGTTGGGTCGGTTTGGGAAGGCATGTGCAGGTATAAACCCAGTTCGCGCGGTAATACTTTGCGCTTGAAAATATCCCGCATCAGCTGACTGTATTCATTGCCTAAAATCAGATTATGATGGGAGAGTTTGCAGTCAGGATATTTTTTATTGGTGCCAAAATAAATAACCACCAGTGAATTGGAATATTGCAGATGGCTCAACCATACATTCAGGCTAAGAGGCAGTTTATTTTTAGGTATATATTTCTTGTAGGAAAAAGCAACATCACCGTTACAAACTACTTCATCGGCATAGATCACTTCTCCATTACTTAATTGTACACCGCATGCCTTTCCGTTTTCAATGAGAATCTGACTGATTTCTGAATGTAGCCTGATTTGTCCGCCGCAATCCTGAAATAATTTACACAATGCCTGAACAATGGCTCCTGTGCCGCCGATACAATAATGAATACCCCATTCTTTTTCAAACTGAATAATCAGCCCGTAAATGGACGGTGTATCAAAAGGATTACCGCCTACCAGCAACGGGTGAAAGGAAGCAACTTTTTTTATAAAATCATTCCGGATATATTTGGCAGCATAACCATACATGCTTCGCCACGTTCCCGTCTTTATAACATATGGAAAAATCCGAAGAAAGCCCCAAAGTGTATTAAAACTTTTCTCGGTATAGGGATGAAACCACTGGAAGATATGTTTCATTCCCTTTATGAATTTCCGATATCCCTTGATATCTGCCGGATTATATTTTTCAATTTCTTTTTCTGTTTTATCCTGACTTCTCCAATAATCAAAATGTTCCCCATTGCCATTGAAAATGCGATAAAACGGATCGAGCGGAACCAGCGTCATGTAATCTTCTCTTTTTTTACCGGCCAGTTCAAACAACTCATCATATTGATGAGGGGCCGTGATTACTGTAGGTCCGCCATCAAACAAAAAACCATCGATAGTATACTGGTAAGCGCGCCCTCCGGGTTTTTCAAGTTTTTCAAATATGGTAACCTCATGTCCTTTGGCAGCCAGACGAATAGCAGCAGACAGTCCGCCAAAACCACTACCGATGACTGCTATTTTTTTTCTGCCGGACATACTTTTAATAATTTAACTGAATAGATAATTCGGTATCCCGGTTATGTGTGAAAGCAGACTCCTTAAATGCAGGTGCGCTCATCAGATTTTTTACATTATTGCTCACCCCGTATCCTTCTTTAGGAATACCCAGCATATTTTTATTCATCTTTCCGTCACCGTTTTCATCATGAAAAATAGCCAGCGCATAACGGCCATCCGAAATATTCTGCAGGGTTATACTTTGAAGTCCTTTCTTAGCTTTCATTTTAGCCGTTTGATAAGCCGTGTTAGCATCCTCAGGAAAACCATCTTCCTTATTGAAAAGGGCAATCAATATCTCACCCTTATCTGACTTGATATTGGGGATATTGATTTTGATTGATTTGGACTGACAGAATGAAGAATGCGGACAAAAGATGAAAACAGCTAATGATAGAATATTTAATAATTTGATAAAATTCATAGTATATGCTTAAACAATCTGCTAGTTTAAATGTTTAGTAAAACTTTAATTAGACAATTTTAATCCCATTATGTTCAAAAAACTCCTATACACATTCTTGTTTTTTTTAACAACGAATGGCCTGGTTGCTCAAAATACGGGGGCGATCAATGGTTTTGTGAAAGATATACGTAATCTGTTACCGTTGGAAGGTGTGACTATTAAAGTTGTTGGCACCACACTCACCACTCAGACGGATAAAAACGGTTTTTACCGACTGAGTAATATCCCTTTGAAAAGTTGGAATATCGAAGCATCAGCCGTGGGGTATAAGCCGGAACAGAAATTTGATGTCATCATTACAACCGGAAACGTACCTGAACTTAATTTTGAACTGGAGCCAAGCTATAAAGAACTGAAGTCAGTGGAAGTGAAAGCGCAATTTATCAAACCAGTAGGAGTGGTCAACTCGGTTCAGAGTCTCGGTGTAACGGAAATTGCCAAATATCCCGGCGCCAATTTTGATATAGCTAAAGTGGTGCAGTCATTACCTGGCGTATCGGGTTCAGTCGGCTTTCGAAATGATATTATTTTAAGAGGCGGTGCCCCCAATGAGAATACGTATTTTCTTGATGGCATCGAGATCCCTTCCATCAACCATTTTGCTACCCAGGGAGCGGCGGGAGGACCGGTGGGATTACTAAACGTATCCTTTATCGAAGGCGTTACGCTGCATACGTCGGCATTCCCTGCTAAATATGACAATCCTTTATCTGGTGTGCTGCAATTCAAACAGAAATCGGGAAACCCTGAAAAGTTTCAAGGTAATTTCAGATTAAGTGCTTCCGAAGCAGCATTGACTGCAGAGGGACCATTAGGAAAGAAGAATGGCAAGACAACTTACATCGCATCCGTTCGGCGTTCTTATCTGCAATTTATTTTCCAATTGATCGATCTGCCTTTTCTTCCTGATTACTGGGATTATCAATATAAAGTCACGCACAAGTTGGATAAAAAGAATGAACTGAATTTGATTGGCATCGGTGCCATTGACAATTTCACGTTCAAAAGACCTGACAATCCAACACTTGAACAATTATCGATTCTTGAACAAATTCCATTGAATACACAACGTACCAATACGACCGGAGTATCATGGAGACATACCACTTCTAAAGGATATTGGCAGCTCGCATTGAGTAATAACAGACTTGTCAATACGGCTGATCAATACAAGGACAATGAAAAACCTGTCGACACCGAGCGCATATTGAATTATCGCTCTACAGAAGATGAAACCCGTTTGCGTTATGAGTGGAATTATAATGCCAACGGCTGGCAGATCAGCAGCGGGATCGTGGGGATCCTTGCAAATTATACCAACAGCACCTTCCAGAGACGTCCACCAACCAGTGCTATTCCAACAGGATATGAAGCCAACTACAGTACTGATATTAATTTCTTTCGATACGGTGCTTATGTACAAACTTCTAAACGTTTTGCAAAAGGCAGATTGTTACTGAGTGCAGGCCTCCGTGCGGATGGAAACACATTTACCACAAACGGAAATGAAATTGCCAGGACACTCTCTCCAAGATTATCTGCTTCATACAAACTAACAGAAACTGTAAATATTAATTCTTCTATAGGCAGATACTACAAAATTGCTCCTTACACTATTTTAGGATATCGTGAAAATGGAATATTGGTGAATCAATCGACCGATTATATAAGATCAGACCATTATGTTGCCGGTATTGAATGGTTGCCAACTGCTTCAAGAAGAATTACACTGGAAGGTTTTTATAAAAAATATGATCAATATCCGGTATCAATAGATAAAGGCATATCACTCGCTAATTTGGGTGGGAATTTTGGAGTACTGGGTAATGAACGCGTTTCTGACAATGGAAGAGGGAATACATATGGTATTGAGTTCATGTATCAGGAAAGATTGACAAAAAACTTTTACGGGATACTTGCCTATACTTTTTATTACAGTCAGTTTAGTGGAACAGACCGAAATAAACTCATCTCATCTGCATGGGATAACCGACATCTTATATCTTTCACAGGAGGATATAAGTTTGCCAAAAACTGGGAAATCGGAATTCGATTCAGATATCAGGGAGCAACTCCTGCAACGCCTTATGATGAGTTCAGAAGTTTAGAAGCCTATCCTTTTACCAATGCAGCGGTACTTGATTATAGCAGAATTAATTCTGAAAGACTCGATGCTTTTAATGCAGCAGATTTACGCATTGATAAAAAATGGAATTTTAAAAAATGGACATTAGATGTATTTCTAGATATTCAGAATGTGTATAACAGTCTGAACCCGACACAATCCGGATGGACTTTAAAAAGAAATGCCGATAACAGTATTGCCACAAAAGATGGCACTTTGTATAATCCGGGCGTTTTTAATAACGCCGCTGACATTCCGGGTCGCCAAAATGCAATACCCGTCATATTACCAAATACAAGTGGTTCAAGATTGCCCAGTATCGGATTTGTGATTGAATTTTAAGATTCAATCCTTTTAGTAATTGAATCAAAGACACTTCGTTTAACACCTGAGCCAGTTGTACTGAATTTTTAATTATTAATTATTTCTAAGTTTGCTTAAAAGTTATATATGAATTTATACAGTCGTCTTCTTCAAATTTTATTCATATTAAGTTCTAACTGCCTATATGCACAGAACGACTCCTTGAATAATGATGAAATCATCGACTATAACCAATTCGGAGACGCATACGGTGTTCGTCGGTACGCCACTCAGAAAGTCATTAATCAGTCACCGACAAGAATTGTCAGTATTGGATATGAATATCACGGAGGTTTTCTGATGCCTAATGTACCTCAGGATGTCACTTCACAAACCCCTGCAGATTATCAGGTTAAAAGAATGTCCGGCTTTAGGGCGCAGGTCAATCTGCCTGTTGTTTCCAACGACAAAATCATCTGGCAGGTAGGGGCCAACTACTGGGGCAGTTACTTTCAATTTAAGGAAACACCTTCATCCAGTTTTGAAAAATCGCTTCAGAATAATGGTCTGCATACGATGGGATTACAAACGACCATCTTTAAGCCATTAGATGAGAAACACTGGATGATTATTCAGGCGGCGGGAGATATAAACAGTTCATTCAGTCAGTTTTCTGATATCTCATCAAAAGCATTAACGATTAGTGGTACGGCTATTTATGGCTGGAAGTATTCTGAGAAAAACATGATGGGTATAGGTATTGCAAGGACCTATCGGGCAGGTGCACTCTTACATGTACCGGTTCTTTTCTGGAATAAAACATTTAATGATCAGTATGGTATGGAATTATTATTACCTGCCAGAGGTTTTGTACGGAGAAATTTTTCCACGACGAGTATGCTGCAGATGGGATATGAACTCGAGGGGAATCAATTCCATATTCCCGGTGCCGGGCCAACGGGTGATCTTTTCCTCCAACGTGGTGAGCTAAAACCCAAACTGATGTGGGATCAGAAGATCAGCGGATATATATGGCTCAATCTTCAGGCAGGTATGCGTCTGAACTGGCGATTTGACGCCATCAATAAACAAGGCAGTAAATCAGAAGCAGATCGCTTTTATCAGGGGAAACTTACAAATCCTTTGTTTGTGGCCATCAGCCTTAATTTCGTGAGTCCTTAAGGCATCTTTATTTTGCCACCTGTCGAGTCCAAGTATCAGTTCTTCCGATCAGGGATATACCAATATAACCACGTACTTCCAGCGTATTATTGTTTTTCATTTTAATGGTACAATCATAAGTGTTGCCGTTTTTAGGATCATAGATCTTGCCATTCCCCCATTGATTATTGCCAGTGTAATCAAAGCCCCAGGTATTGACAAGGCCAATTACAGGTCGAGTATGTAGTGAATCATCGGGATGATTTTTATCCAGCTTAGGTTTACCGGTCTCAGGATCGACAGGCTCTTTCAACCAAACTATTTTACCCTGATATTTTTCTCCGTTTTTATATATTTTGATCATACCTGTGCCTTCTCCATTTTTCCAAACACCAACGATCCGATCTCCATCATTTTGGGCAATAGAATTTAAAGAAATGAAAAGCAGGAACAAAACAAATGAAATATGTCTCATTATAGCGGTATTATATAAGTTCAAATATAATGAATGGAAAAATTATAATGACCGTTCGTTTATTGAAAATTTATTTTGTTATTAAATAGATAAAATACAATTTTGTAAATATGACAAAATTAGATCAACAATGGTGGTGGCATGCAAACCCTGAGGGGCTGTAATGTTATTGCCGTTTAATAATATTTACCAAAGCCCCGTATATCGGGGCTTTTTATTTAACTATTGAATTAATGAAATGACAAACATACATTTTTCCACATCCTGTAAGACCCTGCTGGCAGATACATATACGCCTGTGGCTTTATATATGCGACTTCGAGATCGGTTCAGAGATACCATTCTTCTGGAGAGCAATGATTTTAATGCTGCAGAAAACAGTTGGAGTTTTATTTGTGTCAATGCCATTGCAGGTATTGAGATTTTGCATAGTAGATCAGTTGAGTATAAATTTCCGGGGCAAAGTCCTATTAAGCAACCTTTAGCATCAAAAGAAGATATAGCTGATCAACTTTGGTCTTTTGTAAAAAGATTTAAACCAGACAATCTTGCAGCATCAGATGCTCATCTTAATAAAGCAATATCATATGCACAGGGCTTTTTTGGATATACTTCTTATGATGCTATCAGCTTATTTGAAGATATAGAACTCGAAGAGAAATCTCCTTTGCCCGTAGGACTTATGAGGTATCGGTTTTATCAATATGTGATTGCCATACATCCCTTTAAAGACCAAATGTATATATGTGAAAACAGTATGGAAGGTATACCTTCGGAATCTGATCTCCTTTTACAACTAATTCTACATAGAGATGTTCCATCGTATCCATTTTCATTAACAGGTGAAGAGCATTCGAACATTAGCGATCATGAATATATCGAGATGGTGAAAAAGGGAATTGAGGGTTGTAAAAAAGGGGATGTATTTCAAATCGTATTAAGTCGCCGTTTCATGCAAGGATTCCAGGGTGACGAATTTAATGTTTACCGAGCGCTACGAAGTATTAACCCATCTCCTTATTTATTCTATTTTGATTATGGTGATTATAAAATAATGGGATCCTCACCTGAGTCGCAATTGCTAATCAATAATGGGGAAGCCATTGTACATCCTATTGCAGGAACATTTAAAAGAACCGGAGATGAGGTAAAAGACAAACAGGAAGCAGAAAGATTATCGAATGACCCAAAGGAAAATGCAGAGCATGTCATGTTAGTAGATCTGGCTCGCAACGATCTGAGCAGGGTATGTGATGAAGTGACGGTATCACGCTACAAAGAAGTACAATACTTTAGTCATGTTATTCATCTTGTTAGCGAGGTGAGAGGTAAAGTAAAATCCGGATTCAACCCCTTTTTATTATTAGGAAAAACATTTCCTGCCGGCACTTTAAGCGGCGCTCCCAAAATAAAAGCGATGCAAATGATCAATGCTTATGAATCCTGCTCCCGTGGATTCTACGGGGGAGCCATCGGGTTTATTGGATTGAATGGCACCTGTAATCATGCCATCATGATCCGTAGTTTTCTCAGCATACAAAATCAGTTAATTTGTCAGGCAGGGGCCGGGGTAGTTATTTCCAGTAAACCCGAAAGTGAATTACAGGAGGTAAATAATAAGCTAGGGGCGTTACATAAAGCCATAAAAACAGCAGCAGATATGTTTGCGATAAAGAATTAATGTGACAATTAATAATTAAGGATTAGTAGTTAGAATGATGATTAAAAATAATGAAAATGAAAATACTGGTATTCGATAATTATGATTCCTTTACCTATAATCTCGTACATCTGATCGAGAAGATTTTACATGTAAAAGTGGATGTTTTTCGCAATGATCAAATTGCATTGGAAAATATTCATATATACGATAAAATCATATTGTCGCCTGGACCGGGCGTACCCAAAGAAGCTGGCCTTTTATTGCCCTTAATCAAAGAATATGCTTCGAAGAAATCTATATTGGGAGTTTGTCTTGGCCATCAGGCTATAGGAGAGGCATTTGGTGGCACATTGATAAATCTTACGGAAGTGTTTCATGGGGTGTCAACTCCTATACATTTAACCTCTCAAGAAATACCAAATGATACTGCCTCTTTATTTTATCAATTCCCTGAAACCTTTGAAGTAGGCAGATATCATTCATGGGTTGTTTCAGATAAAGATTTGCCAGATTGCTTGGAAGTGACAGCCATAGATCAGCATGGTTATATCATGGCTATGCAGCACAAAGAGTATGATATTACAGGAGTACAATTCCATCCTGAAAGCGTACTTACACCCTCAGGTGAACAATTGATGCGTAACTGGTTAAAAGTATAAACATGGAAATGAAATTTATTCTTAAACAACTCTTTGAACACAGGCCGCTGGAATATGATCAGGCAAAAGATGTCATGTTCCGAATGAGTGAAGGAGCATATAATGATCATGAATTAAGTTCATTTATGACGGTCTATCTGATGCGCAGTATTACAATAGAAGAGTTGCTTGGTTTCAGGGAGGCACTGCTCTCACTTGCTTTACCTTTAGATATACAGCAAGAAAATTTACTGGATATTGTAGGAACCGGAGGAGATGGGAAGAATACATTTAATATTTCTACACTCGCTTGTTTTGTGGCAGCCGGAGCCGGTTTGAAGATTGCTAAACACGGCAACTATGGTGCTTCATCAATTAGTGGGGCCAGCAATGTAATGGAGCAGCTGGGGTATCATTTTACCAATGATCAGGCTATACTGAACAAACAAGTAGAGGAAGTAGGAATTTGCTTTATGCATGCACCTTTATTTCATCCAGCATTAAAGATTGTAGGTCCCATCAGAAAGAATTTGTCCATACGAACCTTTTTTAATCTTATGGGTCCTGTTGTAAATCCCGCTGCGCCTTCGGCGCAGCTGCTCGGCGTTTCCAACCTGGAGATGGCTCGTATCTATACTTACCTCCTACAAAAGACTTCCCAAAAATTTACCATCATACATAGCCTGGATGGATATGATGAGATATCCCTAACACACGACACCAAGATCATCACCCAAAATGGTGAACAGATTAAAACACCGGAGTCGCTTTCCGGGCTCAAAGTCAAAGCCGACCATCTCGCGGGAGGGAATACCAAAGAAGAAGCTGCAAAAATCTTTATACATATTCTCGAGGGAAACGGAACCGAAGCGCAAGAAAAAGTGGTGCTTGCCAATGCAGCCATGGGCTTACAATGTGCCGGATCGTATTCCAACTACGAAGAAGCTTTTGCCGCCGCCGAAGAAAGTCTGAAAAGTAAAAAAGCATTCCAATGTCTTAAAAAATTAATTGCTACACAATGAATATTCTGGATACTATCATTCAATATAAAAAAGAGGAAGTCAGCCAAAATAAACTTCGTGTCCCTGTTTCCGAGCTGAAAAAATCCGCTTTCTATTCCCGTGATGTACTATCGCTGAAATCATATATCAATCATCCTGACAAGACCGGCATCATTTCTGAATTCAAAAGAAAATCTCCTAGTAAAGGTATCATTCATCCAAATCCTGATTTGCTTTCTATCACAAAAGATTATGTTGATCATGGGGCATCCGCTTTGAGCATTCTAACGGATGCGCATTTTTTTGGGGGCAGCAATGAAGATCTGATACAGGCAAGAGTACATCCGATCCCCATTCTCAGAAAAGAATTTATTGTAGATACTTATCAGATAGAAGAAGCCAAATCGATTGGAGCAGATGCTATATTATTAATTGCAGCCTGTTTAACAAAAGAAGAAGTTCAGTCATTGTCTGATTATGCAATGGGTCTCGGACTTGAAGTTTTACTGGAACTTCATGCGGAAGAGGAATTAGGACATATCTGCGACAATATACAACTGGTGGGTATCAATAATCGTAATCTCAAAACATTTGAAGTGGATATCGAACAGAGTATTCGTATGGCAAACAAGATAGATCCTTCAAAATGTTTGATCGCTGAAAGCGGGATTCATTCAGCTGAACAAGTAAAGTTTTTTAAATCGAATAGCTTTAAAGGATTTCTGATTGGTGAACAATTTATGAAGCAGGAGTATCCCGGAAAAGCATTTGCGTCTTTTGTATCTTATTTATAATGTCAGAAACAAATACCATATCAAAAGCTCATTCACATCACACACGTATTAAAGTGTGCGGAATGACACAGCTGGATCAGTTGAAACAACTGGATGATATGAACGTTGCATTCGCAGGCATGATATTTTATCACAAATCTCCTCGCTTTGTACTCAAAACTTTGAATGGCGAAGATGTAAAGAAAGCAAAACTCAAGGTCTATAAAGTGGGGGTCTTTGTAAATGCGAGTTACGATGAAATTCTTACGCATGTTGATCATTTCGGATTGGACTTGGTGCAATTACATGGAGATGAAACCCCTCGGTTTTGCGAACAGATATCCTCATATATTCAAACCATCAAAGCTTTTCGGTTAGGAGCTGATGAGAATATTCTCTGGAAAATTAAAGACTTTAAAGACTGCAGCGATATGTTTTTGTTTGATACCATGGGAGCGGGTTATGGGGGTACAGGGAAAAAATTCAACTGGTCTATCTTAAGCGGATTGAATATTGGTAAACCCTTTTTCCTAAGTGGAGGAATAGAACCTGATGATGCAAGTTCGATTCAACAATTTATACAGGATCCGGTAGCAAAAGATTTATTTGCAGTAGATATCAATAGTAAATTTGAAGTTTCACCTGGCATCAAGGATATGGAGAAGGTAGAGAAATTTTATAATGAATTAAATCATGAATAGTGTTTGTCTGTTTCGTCTAGCTTAAGGCAAGACGAAACGGTTATCCGGTTGTCTCGTTGTCAAACAACCTAGATAACATGATAACTTGACAACTATGATAACAATATAAGTCTTAAACATTTTAGTTATGACTCAGATTAATAAAGTCAGCGCACACTCTTTCCATCCAAATGAACACGGCTACTATGGTTTATTTGGCGGTGCCTATATTCCCGAAATGCTGCATCGGAATGTGGAAGAGTTAAGACGCAATTATCTTCAATTCATGATTGAGCAAAGCTTTCAGGATGAGTTCAAAGCATTGCTTCGTGATTTTGTCGGAAGACCTACGCCATTATTTCATGCCGAAAGACTGAGTAAAAAATATTCCACTAATATCTGGCTGAAACGGGAAGACCTTTGTCATACCGGTGCGCATAAAGTGAATAATACCGTTGGACAAATTATTATGGCTTCGCGTTTGGGAAAGAAACGCATCATTGCAGAGACCGGTGCTGGTCAGCATGGAGTGGCTACTGCTACAGTTTGTGCATTGAAGGGACTTGAGTGTATTGTTTACATGGGCGAGAAAGATATGCAACGACAGGCACCCAACGTGGCTCGTATGCGTATGATGGGAGCGAAGTTGGTTCCGGCAACCAGCGGTAGTAAGACTTTGAAAGATGCCACGAATGAAGCCATACGAGACTGGATCAATCATCCCGATGACACGCATTATATTATTGGAAGTGTGGTGGGTCCGCATCCTTATCCGGATATGGTAGCACGGTTTCAGAGTGTAATCAGTGAGGAGATAAAATGGCAATTAAAAAATGTGATAGGAACAGAATATCCCACGCATGTGATTGCCTGTGTGGGTGGCGGCAGTAATGCAGCGGGTGCATTTTATCATTTCATGGAAGATGAAGCGGTGCAGCTTATAGCCGTTGAAGCAGCGGGAGAAGGGGTGCATACCGATAAGACAGCAGCTACCACTGCGTTGGGAACGCCAGGTATTTTACATGGCAGTAAGAGTTTGTTAATGCAGACGGATGATGGTCAGGTTGTGGAACCACATAGTATATCGGCCGGACTGGATTATCCCGGAATCGGACCGTTGCATGCGCATCTGTACACTTCTCAAAGAGCAAAGTACATGCATGCAACGGATCAGGAAGCTCTCGATGCCGCAATGGAATTAAGTCGTACCGAAGGAATTATTCCTGCTTTGGAAACTGCTCATGCCTTTGCTGTACTTTCAAAATTAGAATGGAAGTCGTCCGATCAGATTGTCATCTGCTTAAGCGGAAGAGGAGATAAAGATCTGGCTACCTATATGCAACATATTTAATTTTATAAGCAACTATCTGATATGCCAAACAGAATAGATGAATTATTCCAGTCCAAACAACACAGGGTGTTGAATATGTATTGTACAGCCGGTTTTCCCAATGCCGACAGTACGATGCCTGTCATGAGGGCACTACAATCCAACGGAGCAGATTTAATTGAATTGGGTATGCCCTATAGTGATCCGTTGGCCGATGGCCCTGTGATCCAGGAGAGCAGTTCAAAAGCCATCGCCAATGGAATGACCCTAAAAAAATTATTTCAGGATTTACAAGATTTCAGAAATGAAATTAAAATTCCTGTTGTATTAATGGGATATATGAATCCAGTATTGCAATATGGGTTTGAAAAGTTTTGTTCGGATGCCGCTGCTTGCGGAATAGATGGGTTGATCATTCCTGATCTCCCACAATATGAGTATGAAAGTTTCTATAAACCAATCTTATTGCAATACGGGTTGCATTTTATTTTTTTGGTTACGCCCGAAACCTCTGAAGAAAGAATCAGACAGCTGGATCAACTAAGTAGTGGTTTTATCTATGCGGTTTCCTCATCGGCAACCACCGGTTCTGATCAAAATACAGATGCTGTAACAACCTATTTGGAAAGATTACAAAATCTGAAACTGAAGAATCCCATTCTGGTGGGTTTTGGCATAAAAGATAAAGAAAGCTTTGACCGGGCTTGCAAATATGCTAATGGAGCTATCATCGGCACAGCCTATATTCAGGCATTGAGTCAAGAAATTTCCATTGATCACACAACGCGTTTGTTTATATCATCTATAACTAATAACTAATAACCCTCAACGGCCAACTTCTTCCTACCTTTACATCCACGTTATGAATCTCGCAATTATAAAATATAATGCCGGAAACATCCAATCTGTTTTGAACGCATTGGATAATCTGGGTGTATCAGCAAGCGTTACTGACAATCCGGATGAATTACAAAATGCAGATAAGGTTATATTTCCCGGAGTTGGTGCTGCCGCCAGTGCGATGGAAAGTCTGAAAGCAATTCGATTAGATCAATTGATTAAAGATCTAAAACAACCTGTTTTAGGTATTTGTGTAGGCATGCAGCTGTTGTTTGATCATTCCGAAGAAGGAGATACCCCTTGTTTAGGAATCATTCCTTATAAAGTAAAAAAGTTTTTAGCCGTTGCAGACAAAGATTATCAGGTATTAAAAGTACCACAGATTGGTTGGAACGATATTTATGATCTGAAATCAAATCTTTTTAAAGGTATATCTGAACATAGCTATGTATATTATGTGCATAGTTATTATGCTGAAATGAATCCTTATTGCATTGCAAGTTCTGATTATGGGATTACCTACACCGGCGCAGTTCAAAAAGATAATTTTTATGGTGTGCAGTTTCACACTGAAAAAAGTGCTGATGTTGGCATGCAAATTTTACAAAACTTTCTAAGCCTATAATATGCAGATTATACCTGCCATTGATATTATTGATGGAAAATGCGTGCGACTTACGGAAGGAGATTATTCACAAAAAAAGATCTACAATGAAAATCCGCTGGAAGTAGCTTTAGAATTTCAGGATGCCGGAATCAGAAGATTACATTTGGTAGATCTGGATGGCGCCAAAGCAGGTAAGGTAATTAATTGGAAAGTATTAGAGCAGATCGCAACAAAAACATCATTGGAAATAGATTTTGGGGGAGGGATTAAAAAGGAAGAAGATGTTAGGGTAGTGACAAATTCCGGTGCCCTTTGGGCGACAGTAGGAAGTATTGCAGTAAAAGATAAATCTGCTTTATTGAGTTGGATGGAGATCTTTGGGGCAGAAAAGTTTCTTTTGGGTGCAGATGTAAAAGGAGAGAAGATTGCTATTGGGGGATGGTTGGAAACCAGCGATATTAATATATATGATTTTATCGCCGACTATCTGCTTCATGGTATCCAACAAATATTTTGTACAGACATCAGTAAAGACGGCCGGCTGGAAGGCCCCTCTGTTGAGCTTTACAGATCTATAATTATAAAGAATAAAAATTTACATCTTATTGCCAGCGGGGGAGTGAGTTCCATGAAAGATCTGGAAGACCTTAGAGATATCGGATGCTCAGG